>CALDYR010000038.1 GCA_937944405.1 uncultured Pirellulaceae bacterium | reverse complement strand
AAAGTTTCAAAATTGAGAGTGATAAACATTGCCTTGCATCGACACTTCACACGCCTTAGCAACGCTTATCACAGCCAACTTTGTGGCCTTGATGTTTTTCCCAGAGCAGAGGAAGCTGAGTTTTTGAAACTGGCTTCGTGTTAGGTTTCGAGATTTTAGTAATCAGTCGGCTTTCGTCAACCGGTTCGACACTCGAATTTTGAAGAAAAGCATTACTGGGGCGAACTCAGTTCCATCGCGTGTCACCCAATGCTTGTTCTGTCGAACTCATCATCAGCGATGTGGGCAGAAGTATAGAGGATGCCCGAATCAGGTCAACAGGGGTTTTGAACGTTTTTTAAAAAGAAGAGCTGAGCGTGTTTTCATCAAGGCGTTGAGGTTGGGTGCTGGCAGCAATTCTCGGCTTGACTGAATATCGCAGATCATGAGAATCGATTTTGTTGACACGGAAGTCGACGTTTGAGTTTGAAAGCTGCGTTGTGAGAATGCGGTGATCGGGCATAACAATCTATTCGGTGTGCGTTAGGCAAGGAGGCCTTATGACTACCCAGCTATCTTCAGAGATGGCAGGAATTCCTGTTGAGAAGATTCTACCGTCAGCCAAACTTATCGGAGCCAGCAGTGTTTTTGTCAGCTCTTGCTGTGGGCACTGGCAAGACGTACAACCGGGCGATGTCTTCGTTGCGGTTGTTGGGCCAGAAATTGACGGTCACCAATTCGCCTGTGAGGCAATTGAGCGGGGCGCAGTTGCGATCGTAACAGAGCGGCTTTTGGCGATCGATAAACCGCAAGTTCTTGTCCACGACACACGTAAGGCTTACGGCGAAATTTGCCATTGCCTGGCCGGTGCGCCGAGCCAACGTTTGACAACCATCGGCGTCAGCGGCACCGACGGCAAGACCGTGACGGCGCATTTGATTCAGAGTATCCTTCGCACCGACCGTCGTTCGGCGGGGCTGATTTCTTCGATTGAGGTCAGCGCTGACGCAAAGGAGCATTCCTTACCCAACCGGAACATTAACCCGCCCGCGATTGCGGAACAGCTCTCTTCAATGGTTTTAAGCGCATGTAACCATGCCGTTGTGGAGATCCCTTCGATGGCGTTGGCCAATCGAAGTCTATCTGGGGTGGCGTTGGATATTGCGGTGCTGACGAATATCCGGCGCGATCCTGACAACGGCCACGGAAACAGTAAGAACTACTCGCGCGCGTTTTTGCGTTTGTTAGATCACCTCAACGTCGGCGGACTGGCCATCGTCAACGCGGATGATCCGAAGACTCATTTTCTTCTTGATAAAATTGTTCGGCCGACATTGACTATCGGTATCAAACAAGACGCCAATGTTGTCGGAAAAGTGTTGCAACGGTCTAACTCCGATCAAGTTTTCACCATCACTGCGGGGAACGCTTCGGTGGTCTTGCGGACTGCGATGATAGGAGACCAGCACGTCTATAACTGCCTTGCTGCGGCGGCGGTTGGATTAACGTTAGGGATTAGTTTGCAAACGATCGCCAAAGGCATCGAAACGGTGGGACACATCCCCGGTCGCATGCAACGCATCGAATGCGGTCAATCCTTTGGGGTCTGGATCGATTCGGCCACTTCGGCAACGCAACTTGCGAACGGACTACGGGCACTTCGCCAGGTCACTAAAGGCAAAATTTGGTGTGTCTGTTCGGTCGAAGACGGCCAATCAAAGTTACAACGAAGGATGATGGGGGAAGTCGTCGAAAGGGCGTCCGGAAAAGCGGTCATTACACGTACCAGCGTTGAACCGATGGCTGATTACGAACCGATCCATCAGATTCTTGACGGTTTCGAACATCCCGATTCGGCCGAAGTCATTCCCAATCGTTTCAAAGCCATCGAGTGGGTGTTGTCCCAAGCGTGTCCCGGAGATGCGGTTTTGATTTCAGGTTGCGGTGAACGCCCTTTTGCCTTGGTAGGGGAGAACCAATGGACGATCGCTGACAGCGATGTCTGTCAAGCGTGGCTGTACGACCATTGTTCGATGTTGGAAGCGTCCTCGACCCAACAAAACCAAGCAATCTACGACATCGAAAATTATCGTTAGTACCTTGATTTACGAGACGTTCGTTGGAGCTAAATGGCGTTGCGGCTGTTTGAAAAGACTTTCAATTAGCTATTGCCGCTGCCCGATGCTTTGTGCATTTTGCCGTCGGGGTGACAGCCGGGGAGGTCTTCGGCGTAAAACGTGTCCAGCGCCGCTTTCCACTGTTCCATGTTTTTTACCTTTACAAATGCCGAACGGACGCCATTGAAATCGGGGTGCAGGACGGCGTATTTAATCCCGAATTTTCGCATCAGTTTTCCCACGCGATCGGCTCCGTATAGTCCTTCGGCCAACGAGTAATGTTCCAGCAAAATTTCCTTTTGTTCGAACAAGGATGGTGGGTCGGGGAGTGGCTGCCCGTCTGCAAGGGCGCGGGCTTGGGAAAAGATCCACGGGTTACCGATCGCTCCGCGGGCCACGGTGACACCATCAACGCCGGTTTGGGCGATCATGTCCAAACAGTCTTGGGCGGTAAACAGGTCACCGCTGCCAAGCAGGATTCGGTCTCCGATATGCTGTTTAACCTCTTTCAAGAACTCCCATCGTGAGGGGCCCACGTAGCGCTGAACAACGGTGCGCCCGTGAACGGTAACGGCATCGACACCGATCGCATATGCCCCATCGAGAATCTTGAAAAAGTTGTCTCGGCTTTCTTGGGTGTCGTCGACGCCTCGCCGCATTTTTACCGTCACGGGGATTGCGGCCGGAACATTATCGCGCGTTTGCTGGATGACTTCTAAGGCGGTTTCGGGTTGCCCCAAATGAAATCCGCCTCGGCAACGGCCAAGGACTTTTTTCACCGGGCAACCGAAGTTTATATCAATCACGTCAAAACCTGCGGCGGCTAACTTAACCGCCCCGGCCGCGAATTGCTCTGGTTCGGCGCCCATTAACTGTCCGCCGACGGGATGTTCTTCGTCGGAGATATGCAAAAAGTGGCTGGTCCGTTTGCGTTCTTTTAGCTTCACCAAGAATTCGTCCAGCATCACTTCGCAGATCGTATAGGGCGCACCTAATCGTCGTGCGATCACGCGCATCGGCCAGTCGCTGTAACCCGAAAGGGCCGCTTGGACGACAGGAAACCCGATATTAACGTCACCAATCTTAAGTGGTTTGAGCTTCACGGGATTAGAACTGGGAGGGGATTGTTGCGTGTTCATGGCGTCTTCTACGTTTATCACAGCGCGTGAGTTGGTCTTTTGAATTGTAGCGATATTCGTCAAAATACGTCTTCAGCGACTAACCAACATCATAAAGCCAGTCCGATAAGATCGGTAGGCACTGATGCTCCGCATTTCCAAAATCAACTTTTCCAACGTCACCTGCCCCTGTTGTGCTTTAGGCTTATGCTAGACCAGCTATTTCAATTGGCGGTGCAATACTGGCCAGCATTGACCGGCGTCGCGGTTGTGACCGCGGTCTTGTTGCTGCTGAGGATGTACTCCCAACCCCGTTGGTTGCCGTACGAACCGAGGAAAGCGATCGTCACCAAGTCGGAACTGCGGTTTTATAAATCGCTACGAAAGGCGGCGCTGGACGACTGGGAAGTTTTCGCGATGGTGCGAATTGCAGACCTGCTTAAGGTGACCGAACATGCGACCAACCGCCGTACGTGGCTCAATAAGATTTTGTCGAAGCACATCGACTTCGTTCTGTGCGACCCCAATACGCTCCAAGCGGTCGTCGCGATCGAGCTTGATGATGTCTCGCACCAAAGGCCCGAACGCATCGAACGAGACAAATTTGTGAACCTTGCCTTTGAATCTGCGGGGCTACCGTTGTTGCGGATTCCGGTCGAACCATCGTACAAGGCGCGCGAGGTACGCGACTTAATTGAGAGCGCTTTGAAAAATTGAACCCATCAGCGATGCGATCGCCGGTTACGCCTGACCGTGATTCTGGCCGGCCCGTCCGAGGAATAATCGTCCCAAGAAATCCCGCCCCGGAACAACCACAGTTCCTGGATTAAACACAGGCGGCAGCGCGGAAGGGTAAATTCTTACGCTGTGTTTGCAGAACGCGATTGAACGCGATATTCAAAATCCGAAATTTCGGTAATCCATTGGGGCTGGTGGGTCACCACCAAAATCGTCGGTGCTGATTTGGATCGCAGGTCGCTCAGCAGGTCTGTTATCAGCGTTTTGGAATCATCATCGAGCGACACAAAGGGTTCGTCCAGGCATATGATATCTGGAAAAATCGCAATCGCCCGAGCCATCGCAACGCGTTTCTGCTGCCCTCCTGACAATTGCCGGGGAACGCGTTGGAGAAGTTCGTTCAATTGGAGTTGATCAGCCAATTCTGAAATACGTGCGCGTTTTTTTTCCTTTGGCCATCGGTTGACCGAAAGGCCAAACCCGATGTTGGCGCTGACCGACATGTTGGGGAACAGCGCGACGTCCTGGGGAAGATACCCGATTCCGCGCTGAGCCACTGGGATGTTGTTGGCGACTTGATCTCTAAGCAGCAAAGTCCCAGTGTCAATCGATTGCAGGCCGCAGAGCGCCTCCGCAATCGTGGTTTTCCCCGTCCCCGCCGCACCGGTGATTACACAACACTGCCTTGCGTCAATCTTCAAAGACGTTGCTGGCAAACGAAACGAACCGCGCTGCAAACCGACGTCAATCAGTTCGATCATCTTGGGCTCCCGGCACGTGATGTAAAACGATCGCGTGATGTAAAACGCACCAGCAGCAAAACAATCGCGGCGATCAAAATCATCAACAGCGAAATAGCGGCCGCGCCGGCGACGTTGCCTGAATTGAGTTCGAGATAGATGCTCACCGGCAGCACTTCTGTGCGTCCGCGGAAACTTCCGGCGAACACTAAAACCGGCCCGAACTCTCCAAACGCTCTTGCCCACGCGATGGCGATCGACGCAACGATAGCCTGTTTGGATGCCGGGAGCGTAATCCTTGAAAAGACTTGCCAGCGCGACGCTCCCAAAGTTTCGGCGATCCCTTCGATGCGTCCGGCGTGTTGATCAAACGTTGCTTTCATCGTTCGATAAACAAAAGCCGTTCCTACGATCGTTTGAGCGACAATGATCGCGGGGACGGCAAACGCGATGTGGAACCACTCATCAAACCACACCAACGGTGTTTGCCGAAAAAGAATCAACAGGCTGATCCCAATCACTAACGGGGGGAGAAAAACGGGAAGATCCATCAGCAAATCGATAAAACGGCAGCCCCAGAACTGGCGCTGGGAAATCAAATGAGCGATCGCCGTTCCCACCCACAGGCTGATCACGGTGCTATAAACACTGGTGCCGATGGAAAGCCAGAGGGCCTGTTGGATTTCCGTTTGCTTCAATGTCTCCCAAACGCCAATTCTATCCAATCCCGCAACCCAAACGTTGGCCCCGATCAATGCCAAAAGGACCGTCGAAAAGACAACCGCCGCGACGATCAAAACGGCGTCAAAGCGCCGGTCGGAGTTCGCGGATGGTCCATTGGATCGATTCACTGTCGTTGACTTTATTTTTGGGGAGCGGATGCTAGATTCTTCGCCGATGCGGTTGGTGCTGAAAATCCGTGATCAGCAAAAATGTTTTGCCCCGCTGGCGAGGCACAGAATTTACGAAAGGCGTTTGCCGCTGCGCGTTTTTGACTGGCGTAGAAAACTGAAACGCCGACTTGAGATTCGTACTGATCCCAGTGTGGAGGAACGACGTTTTTCAAGTTCGAGAATTGTCGTGGCGTCGTTGTCCAAGCGCAACCGACGTCGACAACGCCGTTACTCACATCGGTGGCGACTTGGGTGACCGTTTCGCGCGAAACTCGCGCGTTTTGCAGCATCCGCTGATAAGTTTGTGCTCCGACGATCTTGGCAACGGCCCTTCCAATGGCTGCGTGCTGGGGTTTAGGCAGGGATGTCGTCACGCCGCCGTGGTTTAAAATTGACAACGCATCTTTTTCGGACACAGAAGTAAAAATTAGACAGGGAAATTGTTTTCCCAACGGCATCGGAGCATCACAAATTTCGGTTTCCACAAACACGCGATGGTAGTGGACGTCGGCGGCGATCAACAGATCACCGACGCCGCTGATGCGATGCAGCGCCAAAAGTTCTGGCGACCCTCGATACAGCACGTCGATGGAAAGGCCATCGGCATTAAGTTTGGACGATTGAAATGCTTCCTGAAGTTCGGTGACCGGTCCGGCGAGGCTTGCTGCGCAAAGCACAACCACGGCGTCGTGACCTTGATTTGCACTGCGCGCAAACAGTATCAAAAATGTCGACGCAATCATCGCGAATCCCGAAATGCCGACGTAAGAACGCATTTATTGGATCTCGTTGAACGCCGTGACAGCCTGTTCGATTTCATCAGGAGTCGTGCAAAGATGAGGTGCGAAACGTATGTAACCGTCGCGCGGTGTCACGATGATATTTTTGGATTCCAGCGTTTTGCAAATCTGAGCCGCGTTTGAGATTTTGGGAATCAGCGCGAGGATCCCCGAACGGTTCTGCCGTTGGTGTACTACGGGTTGGTACTTATTGGTGTCCAACTTTGCAAGCGCTAACTCTTGTAATTCAAAAATGTGATCGCGAATCGCTTCAGGCGAATGCTTCAGAAAAATCTCTTCAACGCCGACCGACAGTCCGTCCAGCAGCGCGTAAGAAACGGTCGAGTACTCGAATTTTCGCCCGTCGGTATGAGGGTTCCAGTTGTGGTCTAAGTACTCCGTATCTTGGACCATATGGTCTGCACCGGACATCGTGATTTCAATCTTCTCACGAAAATCAGGGCGGGTGTATAACACGCCGGTTCCGACTGGGCCCAGCAACCATTTCCATCCCGCTGAAGCGACAGCCGCCACATTCCACTGCTGAGGGTAAACTGGGAGACAGCCCAACGACTGCGCCGCGTCGACGACTAAATCGATGCCTTTGGCTTTACAGAAATCGCCCAACTGTTCTAAATCTGCCGCATAACCACTGGTGAACTGAACGTGACTGATTGCGATCACGCGTGTTCGGTCGGTGACTAGGGCCTCCAGTTCTTCCATCGACCATCCTCGTGCCAGCGCTGGGTCGACCGGGCCAGCGTACGGTCGATCCTCTTGCTGAAGTTGAGTGTCTGAAAGCAGGATCAGTTCGACCCCCCGTCGTTTGGCTTGCACGACCCAAGGGTAATGGTTGGCTGGATATTCGTTCACGTAGCTGATTACCTGATCGCCGGGTTGGAATGGATATCCATTGGCGATCATCGAAATTGCTTCCGATGTGTTGGTGGTCATCGTGATGTTATCCGCAGTCGTCTTCATTAACGCCGCGAAGTTCTGATGAAAACGGTTGGCGATGTGTTGGTCGCCGGTGTACTCAAACAATAGCCCGCGCCCCACGGCAACCTGGCGTTGAAGGAAGTACGTGGACCGATCGGCAGCCGGTTTGTTCAAATGCGAAACGCTGCAGTGGGCGAGAAAATTAGTCGTTTGTTTAATCGGAAAATGAGTCGAATCGAACAGAATAGCCACAAGTTCGCCTAAAAATGTACAGGAGGTTATTTAATCTGACCGCTAGGAGCGATAGAGCACGCTTACATATATAAGTGTAGATATCAGATCAGCGTGACGCTTGAGCGAAACCCACGTCCGGAGTTGGTGCTGTGCCGAAAAAACGCCAAGGAGGAGCAAATTACGCAAGATGGCGGGGAGCCCGATAACCGCGTCGGCCAAAGGGGTAGGTTTCTTACCAAAGCACGAATGTTAGCAATTTTTCGATTAAACATCCATCAAAGACCAGTGAAGATGGTTCAAAATCCTAAAGATTCTTATAGAGGTGGTTGTGAAGCACCAGTTTCACCGGTAGTCTTGAAAATTAAATAGCTGTCAATACCAGTCGTTCCACAAACTTTAAAAATTTAAAATTTGGAACGCGCTTAGATTTTAGCGATACGAGCGTTCATTGATGGTCTTGTCGTTTCCGTAGATCCGCGGTTTTATCTTGCAAGGATCATAAAAGGAATTTTATTAGCCAAAGGAATCGAAAATGTTAGTCCTCAGTCGAAAAGCTGGAGAGCGGATTTGGATCGGAGATGATATCTCGGTCACGGTGGTTCGTATCACTGGAGGAGGCGTCAGAATTGGCATCGAAGCGCCACATGAGATGCCTGTTGTGCGCGAAGAGTTAAAAGAAAAAATGGAGCAGGCCGAAGCCGAAGAATTTAAAAATGGACCATCCGCCATTTAAGTTCCCACCTCGGCTTTTAAAGCCGCCAACGAGTGAGGCTTTGGGAGAATTAACGCATTGCCCCAAAATTTTCGCCGCACGAAACTTACTTTCGATCGTGGTGACACGGGTGGTGCTGCGATCGGATTGATGACAGCGCGATGTGACTTTCGCCGCTGAGTTTTTTTAATAAAAACGATTACTGATGAATGATTTCGGGGACAATGCATCTGAATGGCCCCTCTCTGCAGTTCTGCAATCTCAGCCACGCGGGCTGCCGTGACCTCGTGTGAGGCTCTCCTTAGGCGCTTAGCAGATAGGTAATAACTGCCGCGACTGTGCTTTGGTTTGATTGTGCTGTCGTATTTTGGCAGCGCGTCGGAACGCAACAACCTTGAGTTAGTTTGTGCCATCTCTTGTTTGGTAACCAGGGTTTGGTTTTGATAGTTTCTGGCGATTCGCAGTACGGTGGGATGCTGTTGGTTCCATGTCATCCTCAATGCACAGTGTTTCACGACCTGCCAACGCGCAAACAACGCGCCATTCCACTTTTGTTGAAGCACCGACCAACACCGCTCAGGG
>CALDYR010000037.1 GCA_937944405.1 uncultured Pirellulaceae bacterium | reverse complement strand
AAGCGCTTGGGGTATTTAAAATTGCCCCCACGGACTCACCCTTTTTTTGACCGACAATGCAAGATATTTTTGCCGAACTTCAATGGCGAGGTCTCATCCACCAAACCACCGCTGACGATAAATTGCCGTTGTGGCTGGCAGACGGTGCGCGGACCGTTTACGCCGGATTTGACCCTACCGCCGATAGTTTGCACGTGGGCAGCCTGCTACCGCTGATGATGCTGCGTCGATTTCAAAAATTCGGCCATCGACCGATCGCATTGGTGGGCGGAGCGACCGGCATGATCGGCGACCCCAGTGGAAAAAGTGCCGAACGCAATCTGCTCTCCGAAGAACAGCTCGTCGCCAACGTCGCCGGCATCGAAGGCCAGATGCGACAGCTATTGGAGTTCGACGACGATGAAAACGGGGCGCTGCTGGTTAATAATCACCAATGGATGAAAAATTTTTCTTACACGGCGTTCTTACGGGACGTCGGAAAGAACTTTCCCGTCAACGTGATGCTGAACAAAGATAGCGTCAAATCGCGGCTCGGCAGCGAGGCAGGATTAAGTTACACCGAGTTCAGCTATATGTTGCTGCAAGCCTATGATTTCGTCCATCTGAACCAACAATTTGAATGTGAACTCCAAATCGGTGGCAGCGACCAGTGGGGCAACGTCACCGCCGGTATCGACCTCGGCCGACGTATGTTGGGCAAACCGTTGTACGGCATGACGTGCCCGCTGTTGACCAAATCGGACGGGGCAAAGATGGGGAAAACCGAATCGGGAGCAATTTACTTGTCTCCCGATCGGACCAGCCCCTACGAATTCTACCAGTATTGGGTGCGGGTCGAAGACGACGATGTAGGGATGTGTTTGCGTTTTCTAACGGAACTGCCCGAAGAGGAAATCAATGCGCTTGACCGGGCCCGGGCCGACCTACCACACCAACGGGCGAGCCAAAAACGATTGGCCGAAGAAGTCACCCAATTGATCCATGGAGCATCGGGGGTAAAATCAGCCAAACAAGCTTCAGAAATTCTGTTTGGCGCCGAAATCTCTGACCTCTCCGATAAGGAACTCAAACAAATTTTCGCCGACGTGCCCAGCATCGAACTACCATCGGATCGGTTGAGCGCGGGCATTCCAATCGTAGACGCGTTGGTTGAAACGCGCCTTTCGAAAAGCAAAGGCGAGGCTCGGCGGACGGTGGAACAAGGAGGAGCTTACGTCAACAATCAGCGCGTCGCGTCGATCGAAAGAACGCTCTCGCAAGATGACCTCGCCAGCGAAACGGTCATTGTGCTAAGAAGCGGCAAGAAAAAATACGGCCTGATAAAGTTTACCCCACAATAGCGATTAGGCGTTCCACGTTTATCACCTATCCACGTTTATCACCTAAAGCGTCCTTTATAAAAAAGTCTTTCTCGCAGCGCCGGTCGCCAAAGACTATTATGAAGCTTTCAATCTTTAAACCCTTATTTGTTGTTCCTGTTCCTAACCAACCACATCATGCCTGAATCCAAGCTCAGTTTGTTGACCGCCAACGCCATCGAAAAATTCGAAGAAAAGTTTGACACCAAACCTGACTTCGTTGTTGCCGCACCGGGGCGCGTGAACCTGATCGGTGAACACATCGACTATAATGACGGTTTCGTATTGCCGATGGCGATTGAACGCTACACCGTTATCGCGGCTAAACTCAATCCCGAAAACAATTCGACTGCTGACATTTATTCGATCGACATGGATGAACAGGTTGAACTTTCAGTCACCCATCCGGTCAAACGCGAAATAGCGCACTGGTCCAACTATATCGCAGGCGTGATCGCGGGAATGGTAGAGGACAAAGGTTTCGCCATTCCCGCTTTCCAAGCCGTAACGCAATCTAATGTGCCCATTGGTGGTGGGCTATCAAGCAGCGCGTCATTAGAAGTTGCCATGGCCACGTTGATCGAGGCGATCGTCGGAAAATCCATTCCCTTGGCCGACAAGGGGAAGGTCTGCCAGAAAGCCGAACATGAATTCGTTGGCGTGCCGTGCGGAATCATGGACCAGTTCTCCAGCGTCCTCTGCGAAGCGGACCATGTGTTGCTGTTGGACTGTCGCGATCAATCGTTTCAACAAATTCCATTTGCCGATCCCGACATCGTGGTGTTGATCATCAACAGCGAAGTCAAGCATGAGCTTTCAGGTGGCGAATACGCCCAACGGCGCACCCAGTGCGAAGAAGCGCTGCAGATGTTAGAGGCGAAATCCTATCGCGACGTCACCCTCCAACAGGTCCAAGAGAAAAAAAGCACCCTTGAGGAAACGGTTTTCAACCGCGCCCACCATGTTGTTACCGAAATCGCGCGAACCGTCAAAACCGCAGAAGCGATGAAGAAAAACGGCTGGCAGGCCGTTGGCGAACTCATGTACGCCAGCCACGCTTCCTTGCGAGACGACTTCGAAGTCAGCTGCAAGGAGCTGGACGTTTTGGTTGACATCGCCAGTAAAACCGATGGCGTCATCGGAGCCCGCATGACCGGCGGCGGGTTCGGGGGGTGTATCGTGGCACTGGTCCAGGGTAACAAAGCCGATTCAATCAGTGACACAATCTGTCGACAGTACCAAACGCAGACCGGCGTGAAACCTTCGGCTTTCATGACCCGCCCGGCGCGGGGCGCCCACATCATCAAAACCATTTGAGCCGCGTTGAAATTTTCCACGAAGATTGGGGGGCAGCCGGGGCGCTTGATCCACGGTAACGCTGTCAATCGAGGGCGGGACCGATGTCAATCGCCATCGCATACCCCTCCAATAGCGCGCTGATACGAGCATAAACCCGTTGTCGAGCGGTCGCGGCCCATGGCAATATGTTGTCATCCAACGTCCCCAGCCCGATCCGCTCCAACACGCGGTTCATCCGATACGCGGCGCCTTCATCGGTCATGTAATCGAAAATATAACGTTCAGAAACAAAACGCTGCATTGCCGGTACGAGCTTCTCGGTGGGTTGGGTGGCAAACCGATTGATCGCGGCCTGAACTTTCTCCGCATCGACATCAGCAACGATCTGGTAGAACCGTTCCAGCTGCCCCGTGAATTTTTTCTGCAACCACGCGTCGATGAACATCTCTACCATCACGTGAGCTACAAATCCGGGGCGCATCGTTTTTTCGCCATCGTAAATTTCCTGCACTTCGATCGCCAATTTCATTTCGAAATCACGAAACACCGCAGACGTGTGAAACCAGTAATCGTCGCGATGATGCTGGACAACGCCACCAGCAACGGCGGCCATAATTGGTGCATCGTCGTCGACCCAAGCAATCGCTTTTTTCTCACGCACACGACACTTTCGATCTGCCGCGGCCAACCAATCAGGCAAACTGGCACCAATGGCGTAGTAGGGCCTGTCAAGAAATGGCAGGGCGTGGGCAAAACAGTTCATAACGCTATTGGTCTGTTATGGTGATTATCGAAAAAGTTTACGTCCGCCTGCGTCACTCTAACTCCCTCTCCCTCCGCGTTAAGTCCCATATTGAACGGCTTCCCCATATTGAATCGCTTCCCCATAGGTCGTTGCGTATTTTTCTTTTCCATCCACAATTCCAAATACCTGTTGTCCCATCACCCACGTCCGCACCGGCCAGCCTTTCAAGGTACTACCGTTCCACGGCGACCAACCGCATTTCGTCTGTTGGTCTTCATTACGAATGGTGCGTTCCAGATTCATATCCACCAACACCAGATCCGCATCGTAGCCGACTTCGATCTTTCCTTTGTTTTGAAGATTCCAAACACGGGCCGGGGCCTCACACATCCACGCGACAACCTGTTGGATCGAACAACGTCCTTGGTTCACTTGGTCTAACATCAGCGCCAAATAGTTTTCTACCGCGGGCAATCCCGAAGGGCATTGAGGGTATGGCAATTTTTTATCAGCCATCGAATGAGGCGCGTGATCGGTGGCGACGACTTCGATCGTGCCATCCAAAAGCCCCGCAAATAACGCCGCGTTATCTTCTTTTGTTTTCACCGAAGGATTCATCTTCACCAATGAACCCAACCGGTCGTAATCGTCAATCGAAAAAAACAAGTGGTGTGGACAAGCCTCGGCGGTGACAAAACGATGTTTCTTTTTCGCCGCGCGGATTAACTCGACCTCGCCGGCGGTCGAAACGTGTAGTACGTGAAATCGGTGCTGATGTCTTTCGGCCAAATCAATCGCGCGCGTTGTCGCGATGAGTGCGGCTTCGTGGTCACGCACTTTTGAATGCGTCGCCACATCGGTACTGCCTGCGTAAGTCGTTGCGTTTCGTTTGACGGTTGTTTCGTCTTCGCAATGGGCACAAATAGGAAGCGTCGTTTCGGCAAAAATCGTCTCCAAAGCGTCCTGAGAATCGACCAATAGATCGCCGGTGCTCGAACCAATAAATATCTTGATCCCCGGAGTGCGTACGGCGTGTTTGAGATCCCCCACATTGTGGGGCGTAGCGCCAATGTAAAAACCGAAGTTCACCAAACTGGATTTGGCCGCGATGGCCAGTTTATCATCGACCAACTTTTGAGTCGTGGCGTTAGGGATTGTGTTGGGCATCTCCAAAAAACTGGTCACCCCGCCCTTCGCACACGCGCGCGAAGCGTGGGCTAAATCCTCTTTGTCGGTTAACCCGGGTTCGCGAAAGTGGACTTGGTCGTCGATCACCCCTGGCAACAATAGCAATCCGCGTGCATCGACAACTTCGTCGGCGGTCACGGTGGCTGCGGGATCGACATCAACAATCTTTCGGTCGACCACTAAAACCGAAGTCTCCACAGACTGTCTACCGATAATGACCTGCGCGTTTTTAATCAGCGTGCTAATGAGGAACTCCCTAAAACCGGTATTGTGAAAATTTCTGCAATCCTACTCAGTCTGTCCGCCGACGCCAAACGACATGAGCGCCTGAGACTTAGAATCCTGCCACACCACCGCCCCGTTGACCAGACGGGTTGGCGATTGGGACGCAAATTGTGATAATGAGAAATCTCCCTCCACCTCGCAAGGATCGCCACGAATGCAAGACTTCGAAAAACTTGGTGTTTTTTACCTCGGCAAAGACTGTGACTTAGACGCCCAATCGCGCACTGAAAACCTTCTCCTGTATGATTCCAAGGATCTCTGTACCCACGCGGTTGTCGTCGGGATGACCGGCAGCGGCAAAACGGGGCTCTGCGTAAGTATGCTCGAAGAAGCCGCGATTGATCGTATCCCTTCGATCGTTATCGATCCCAAAGGCGACATTGCGAATTTACTGCTTTCCTTTCCCAATCTGACTCCTGAAGAATTTCGCCCATGGGTGGACGAAGGGCAAGCCGCACGGGAAGGCATTTCTCCCGAAGTCTTCGCAACCAACGAGGCCGAAAAATGGAAGGCGGGCCTGAAAGGCTGGGGGCAGGATGCGGCGCGGATTCGAATGATGCGTGACACCGTAGACATGCGCGTCTACACGCCGGGCGCCACGATAGGCCGCCCGCTGACGATTCTCAAGTCTTTCAAATGTCCAGGCCCTGAAGTACTTGGCGACAACGACTTGTTAGCCGATATGATCAGTTCGGCTTCCTCGGGGTTGTTGTCGTTGTTGGGTATCGATGCCGATCCAATCCGATCCAAGGAGCATATTCTAATCTCCAACATCCTCAGCACGACTTGGGGCAAAGGGCAGAATCTGGACCTCGGTTCGTTGATCTCAAAAATTCAAAACCCGCCCTTTGAACGCGTCGGCATCATGGAGCTTGATTCGTTCTACCCCGCCAAAGAACGCAGTGAACTTGCGATGACGTTGAATAATTTACTGGCCTCGCCGTCGTTTTCTAATTGGATGCAGGGCGAAGCGATCGACATCAAACGGATGCTGCATACTCCAGAAGGAAAACCCTGCGTTTCCATTGTCTCTATCGCACACATGACCGACAAAGAGCGGATGTTCTTTGTCACAATTTTGTTGAATGAGATTCTTTCTTGGATGCGCACCCAAGCCGGCACGTCCAGCCTCCGGGCGATTCTTTACATGGACGAAGTGTATGGATACTTCCCCCCTACCGCCAACCCGCCATCTAAACGCCCTATGTTGACCCTGTTAAAACAGGCCCGAGCGTTTGGGCTGGGGTGCGTGCTGGCAACGCAAAACCCCGTCGACCTCGATTACAAGGGGCTATCCAATGCCGGCACGTGGTTTTTAGGTCGCCTGCAGACAGAACGCGACAAAGCGCGGGTGATTGAAGGATTGGAGGGCGCTTCATCCCAAGCCGGTGCAAAATTTGATCGTGGCGAAATGGAAAAAACATTGGCAGGATTAGGCAACCGCGTGTTCTTAATGAACAACGTTCACGACGACCACCCCGCCGTGTTTGAAACGCGGTGGGCGATGTCGTATCTCCGTGGCCCGCTGACGCGCAATCAACTTCAATCCATCACCGAAGCCGATCCGAATTACGACCCCAAAACCATCGCCGCTGCCAACGCGCGGCCCGGCGCTAAAACCAGCGCCAACCCCATCGTCGCACAAATCAGTCAACAGGATCTGGTTCCCACCGATGTCGACCAGTACTTCGTCGCCGCCGGAATGCGTGTCGGAGATGGCCAAAGGATGGTTTACCGTCCGGTGCTCATTGGCGAAGGCCGCCTGCACTACGTTCGGGCCACCTACAAAGTCGACAAATGGATGGAACGTCGTTTTTTATCCGCGATTGCCGGAGGTGAAATGCCGGACGAAGTCTGGGAACAAGCCGAACCTTTGGCCGAAGCGCTGGAGATGGAACGGCGGCCCGAAAAAGGGATTGAATTTGCCGAACTTCCAATCGACCTTCAAAAAAACGACAACTACAGAACGTGGAAGAAAGAGCTGAAAGAATTTCTTTACCGTCAACAATCTCTAACGGTATACAAATGCAAAGAGATGAAACTTTACAGTGAACCCGGCGAAGAACTGGGAGACTTCAAGGTGAGACTGGAACAGTCGGTATCCGAAAAACGCGACGAAGCCAAAGAGAAACTGACACGCAAATACGCCTCGAAATTCAGTACACTGCGGGATCGCATTCGCCGCGCCGAAGACAAAGTCGAAGTCCAGGAGGAGCAATATAAACAGAGTCGCGTTTCAGGTATGTTGTCCGTCGGAACGACCTTAATGGGCGCGTTGTTTGGCCGGAAAACGTTCAGCGTTGGCAACGCGCGTAGCGCGGGGACTTCCATGCGCGCCTTCGGAAGAACCTCCAAGGAAAAATCCGACATCGAACGCGCAAAAGACAGCCTCGACGATGTCGTGAAGAAACTCGAAGACCTCGAAGACCAATTCAATCAAGACGTCGACGATTTGAGCGAAAAGCTCTCGGTGGAAAACATGGACTTCGAAGAACTAAGCATTCCACCACGCAAAAGCGATATTTCAATTGAGCAATTCGGGGTGTGCTGGTTGCCGTTTTTGGTGGATTCATCGGGAATCGCCGAACCGGCGTACTAAATTTCCCACAAGCGTTCCACAAAGTGAGTGAAACGAAGTAAGTGAATTCAGTGCGTTTAATTGAATGGAGTCTGGCGGTCTTTACAGCCCATCTGAGTCCCACAAAAATTGGGAAAACCACTAAGATGAAGTAACCTTGCCGGTGGAATCCCGTCCAATAGCGTCGGCAGTAATGGCGTCTGCCCAACGTTTAATCAGTGTTTTGCCAATCTTCATGGATCGAAGTCACGCCGAAAAGATTGGCTGTTTCTATCGCTTCTTTGAATCAGCCTCAGTACTCTCCTTATTGAAAAACACTGCCGCATGTTCAAACTTAATTCCCAATTCGACCCCGCCGGCGACCAGCCACGCGCGATCGAAACGATTGTCAAAAATCTCAAAGGAGGCGCCCCCAGCCAGATGCTGATGGGCGTTACCGGTTCGGGGAAGACTTTCACGATGGCCAACGTCATCAAGCAGATGGAAAAACCGACTCTGGTGATTTCGCACAACAAAACGCTTGCGGCTCAGCTTTACAGCGAATTCAAAACCTTTTTTCCGCACAACGCCGTCCATTATTTCGTCAGCTACTACGACTACTACCAACCCGAAGCCTACATTCCTCAGCGCGACATCTACATCGAAAAAGATGCGTCGATCAACGAAGACATCGACCGACTTCGGCTCGCCACGACCAGTTCTTTAGTCAGCCGTAAAGACGTCATCATCATTGCCAGCGTTTCCAGCATTTACGGTTTGGGTTCACCCGAAGACTATCGATCGATGATGGTCGCGCTCAAAGTCGGCGAAACGATCGACCGAGACAAAATGTTGGGTAAGTTTATCGACATTCAATATCAACGCAACGACACGGCTTTTGCACGTTCTAAATTTCGCGTCCGCGGAGACAGTGTTGAGATTTGGCCGTCTTATGAAGAGTACGCCTATCGGATTGAATTTTGGGGCGACGAGATCGAAAAAATTTCGATTATCAATCCGCTGACCGGTGAATCCATCACCCCCGAAAACGCGATCTACATCTACCCCGCCAAGCACTTTGTCACCTCCGAAGAACGCATCCAACAAGGCGTTCGACGCATCAAAAGTGAACTGAAGGGACAATTAGAAGAATTCCAAACCCAAGGCAAATTATTAGAAGCCCAACGGCTCAACGCTCGCACGCGGTTCGACATCGAAATGCTTGAAAATGTCGGCCATTGCCCGGGAATCGAAAACTACAGCCGACACTTGGCTGGACGGTCGGCCGGCGAAGAACCCGAAACGCTGTACAATTTCTTTCCCAAAGATTTTTTGCTGTTCATCGACGAATCGCACGTCACGATCTCGCAGGTCGGAGCCATGTACGCTGGTGACCGCAGTCGCAAGGAAACCTTAGTCTCCCACGGGTTCCGATTACCCAGCGCGATGGATAACCGCCCGCTGAAGTTCGAAGAATGGGAAAACCGAATCAATCAAGTCGTCTATGTTTCGGCAACCCCCAGCGATTATGAGCTGGAAAAAACCAATGGCGAGGTCGTAGAACAGATCATCCGCCCAACGGGACTGCTGGATCCGGTGGTGGAAGTCGTTCCTGCCAGTGGTCAAGTCGTTCATCTGCTTGAGCAAATCAAGGAGCGCATCGCCAAAGGTGATCGCGTGTTGGTGACGGCGTTGACGAAGCGACTAGCGGAAGATCTATCGGCGTACTTAAATGAAAATGGTGCGCCCTGTAAATGGATGCACAGCGAATTGGACGCTTTTGAACGCGTCGAACACTTGCGCGATTTGCGATTGGGGAAATTTGATGTGCTGGTAGGTGTGAACCTCCTGAGGGAAGGTTTGGATCTGCCTGAAGTGTCCTTGGTCGCGATTCTCGACGCTGATAAACAGGGGTTCCTGCGTAGTGAAACGGCGCTGATTCAGACCATCGGTCGTTCGGCCAGAAACGTGGACGCCAAAGTCATTCTCTACGGTGATAAAGTGACCGAAGCGATGAAGAACGCGATCCAAGAGACCGAACGTCGGCGGACCTTGCAGATGGCCTATAACACCCAACACGGCATCACACCCAAAACAATTATCAAACCCATTAAGGACGACATCGGGGCGGATCTAAGAAACCATCGGGAGGCCAATGAAGCGTTGGCCAATGAGAATACCGTTTACATCACCGAAGAATTGATCGAAGAACTGCAAACCGAGATGGTCAAAGCCGCCGAAGCGCTTGAATTTGAAAGGGCGGGGCAGTTAAGAGACCGAATTGGTCAACTAAAAGACGCCGTCGGAAAACCACTCAGCAGCGTCGAAGGGGCCAACGCAAAATCCAGCACAACCGGTGGAAAACGAAAGGGGCGGCGAGCTTCCAAACGCCGCGGGGCAAAAGTCCCGCGTCCCAAACGGCAAGGCTGAACATTTTGCCACCGCGCATTATGGGGGCTGGTTTTGTGGTGGACTTGATTCGAATCGCTTTCAGCTAGGAATTTTGTCGAACCTCCCATCACGACAATTCATTTCCCGCAACACGATGCGATTAAACGGACGTGTCTAACGGCGCGTCTCAAGACGTTTTGACGTTGCTTGCACGCCTCCCTTTCACTTCCGGTCGCGACCCGGTCGCGACCGGGAGCGCGCTGCGTCCGTGCGGGGGCCCTTCGGGTCACCGCGTTTCAACCTTCAGGCACTCGATCACGGTGCGTAGTTGTTCGTAAGAAACGCTGTCGCCGACAATTTCTTTGATGGGTTTCAATTTCTCAAGCGATCCCACCTGTTCTGCTGCGCCGTGGATGGGGGGAATTAAATCCGCGTCCACCCACGGCGTCGGATCGGTAACGCCGTTGTCAGAAATAAAGTTTGCTAAGTACCCGGACGTTGTGGAAACGGCGCGATCAATTTCAGCGGCGACCTGTTCGATGCTGATCCCTTGTTCAAACAGCGTATACGCTTTTTTCAGCGCGCCCTCTTTGGCCATGCTTTTCACTGAACTGCCAGAACTTTTCATGCGCTCGATCGGCGATTGATCAACCGCAACGTGTTTATCGTTGCAGTAGGCGGTGATCGCGGCGACGAACCGTTCTCCGTAGGAGGCCAGTTTCGTTTCACCGACACCTGAAATTCCAGCCATCGCTACCGTGGTCGAAGGACGTTGGCGGGCCAAATCGCGAAGCGTCGGATCATGGAAGACGGTGTACGTTGGGACCGATTTCTCGTTCGCAATTTCCAGCCGGACGGCGCGTAGGAGGTCGAACAAATCGCGATCCACGCCTTCCCAATCATCGGTACCGGGGCCAGATTTTTGTTTCGGCGTGGGGGCTTGGAACAGTACCGGCGTGATTTCGCCTCGCAACACCTGACGCCCCTGTTGGGTGATATACAGCGTAGGATATTCGCCTGCGGCGGTCGCTAAAAAACCTTGTCCCACCAACTGATCGACGTAATTGCGCACCGTTTTTTGTGGCATGTCGCCCAACAGGTTGTAGGTTGAAACTTCGTCGTGTTTGAATTTAAGGACTCGCTGGCCTTTACTGCCGGTCAACACATCGGCAATATGATTGGCGCCAAAACGCTGGTCCACGCGGAACACGCAGGAGATGATTTTCTGGCAGATCACCAACGCGTCATCGACGGTGTTGAGTTCACCGTTGCAAACATCGCACGCGTCACAGCGGTGCTTGTCGAATGTTTGGCCGAAATACTCGACCAACGCCTTGTGGCGGCATTGGGGGCGCGTGCAGTAACAGGACATCGCATCCAACAGCGCTGCAGCGGCCGGATTGGAGTGATCGATCATCCGCCGCCACATCACAAAATCGCTGGCTGAGTACAACATCAGGCATTCGGACTCAAGCCCATCGCGTCCAGCGCGACCAGATTCCTGCTGATAAGCTTCCAAGGATTTGGGTGCACCGGCATGGATCACGTACCGCACGTTCGATTTGTCGATGCCCATCCCAAAGGCCACCGTCGCGACGATAATATCGGTTTCTTCTTTGATAAACGCCTCTTGATTTTCAATACGCATTTCGGCCGATAGCCCCGCATGGTAGGGACGACAGCGATAGCCGAGCCCGTTTAGCGTCGCGCTGACCCCTTCGACTTCCTTGCGACTGATACAGTAAATAATCCCGGACTGTTTGGGATACCGATCGATCACGGTACGCAATTGCGTTAGCAAATTGGAACGCTGCGAAACACGATAGACTAAATTCGCGCGGTCAAACGAGCCCACCAAGGTTTTGCAATCGATCAAATTCAATTGCACGGCAATGTCTTCCCGCACTTGAGGGGTCGCGGTGGCGGTGAATGCGTGGACGGCAACGCCTGGGAACTGGTCTTTTAGTTTTCCTAAAGCGCGATAATCAGGTCGGAAATCGTGTCCCCAAGAACTGATACAGTGGGCCTCGTCGATCGCGAAGAAACTGACTTCGTTTTCTTTTAAAAATGCGATCGTCGAAGCGCTGCTGAGACGCTCCGGCGCGACGTACAATAAGCTCAGTTCTCCGTTTTTGATTTGATTGGCGACAGTAAGCTTCTCTGCATCGGTCATCGAACTGTTCAACGCCGCAGCAGCAATCCCAGCCCCGTTTAACCCGTCGACTTGATCCTTCATCAGCGAAATCAGCGGTGACACGACCACCCCGACACCGCTGAATCGGAGCGCCGGTAGTTGGAAGCACAGCGACTTTCCGGCTCCCGTTGGCAACACCGTTACGCTGTCTTGGCGGTTGAGCACGCAGTCAATCGCATCGGCCTGCAATGGGCGGAAGCTGTCGTACCCCCAGAACTTTTTAAGTTCCGGCAGAAGATTCACGGCGGAAGTAGCGGTACCATCAGAAACAGTGCCTTCGGAATGTGTGTTCATTTGTTCACGTTTGGGGTTGCGACGGGAACCAAAATATAACAAAAATTGCCGCAGATGCGAATGAATTTAATCGCGCGGATCTTCCCAGATTTTAGCGGCAAGTTTGGAAATCGTAGATGGATTCGGGGGAATCCATCTATTAACTGGAAACGGTACGCTTGAGGCGCACTCGGTGCCCCAAAGTTCTGGGAAGGATACTTTGTCAAAGCGAAGAAGGTGATTCTCGTATGCGACAATCTCAATACTCATGTCACCGGCGCGTTCTATGACGCGCTTACTGCAAATGAAGCGCGTGCATTGCTTGACCGGCTTGAAATCCGGCACCCACCAAAGCATCGCAGTTGGCTCAACGTTGCTGAAAATGAACTGAGTGAAAACCCTAATTTTAAGCTGTTACCGCTGCACCAGTGCAGCGATAACAGCATCGTTGAAATTAACACAGCCACTGGGGAAGTGAAAAATCATGATCTGCACGCTCTAGCTGGATCTGTTGCATCTGCACAAACTGTTCCTTTGCGTTGGTTGGGTCAAGGAATCGTTCGAATTGTTCATCCACCGTTACGTGTACGCCGCCCGTCGTCTGACACACCGATCCGCTGAACTTATCCTTAGAGGCGGCTTCACGAAAGACTTCCGCGTCAGGCCACTTGATGCGGATCGTATCCTTCTCCTGTTCGACTCGACAAAATATCATTTCTCCATCTTCCATGTTCAGGTCCCAGGGAGTTGACATGTAAAGATCTTTGCCAAGGCGCGAGATTGTCACTTTGAGGTGCTTGGTGACGAACTGGTCTTTATCGAGTTTGACGTAGCCAATGGTCAGTTGGCCATTGCCAATCGGCTCAATGAACACAGGCCACCGATCTTCGTCTTCCCGTTTCTCATTAACCACCACTGGACTGACCATTCGTGCAATCCAAACTCCACGATACTCTTCCAGTTCCGTATTTTGGAGGATCTCGCCTAGCGGTTTATCTATTGTTGCGCATCCATACAAACAAAAACCCAGCAACACGAGCATCAAACATTTTACAGATCGCATAAAATCCCCCTGAAACATCCGCCTAAGTCGCATGACATCAACGTTTACCGAGCACGAAGATTAAATTCACCACTTCAAACCCGCCTAAGTGAGTGCTCCGTGTGCATCGTATTGTTATCCGGTCCTGTGGCCGAGAGTTCGATCGATGGTGCAAATAACTTAGGTATCATCGACAATCCACAATCAAACGTCAGGTTAATTCTTAGCGTGCAAGTCCGATCCGAGTCCTTAAACAAGCGATCGTTGGGCGTTTTTTGTGGATTGGTTCACTGCGCAGGTTCACCCTGTCGGCTCTTCCGATTGCGAAATTTCGATTTGTTGTTTTCTCGTTTTGGTTTGTTTTTGGTGTAAGGCACGGCCAACGCGCTTTGGGCCAACTTGGTCAACTGCGTGGCGTTGCGCCTGATCGGGTTTTGGGGGATGATTGGTGACTTGTGCGACTTGCAGTCCGTCCCCCCGGCAACGTAATTACCGTGGCAGAAATTCATTTCGATAACGTCGATTCTATCCTTTCGCAGTCCAGTGAACTCACCGATCCACGGTCCCATGTCAACCGGATTCATTTCTTTGGTGACTTGATTGTCATCTGCATCATGGCGGTCATTGCTGGGGCCGATGGACCGCAAGCAAGTCGCGTTGAACCTGAAGAACCATATTGATGGTCTGTTGAGTTACTTTCGGCATCGCGTCACCAACGCCAACGCCGAAGGCTTTAACAGCCGCATCCAATCCATCAAGTCTGCTGCCCGTGGATTCAGGTCGTTCAAAAACTATCGCTTGAGAATTCTGTCCTACTGCGGCAAGCTCTATTTAACACCCCAACTTTGCCACTTAATTCCGGGAAGAACCAAAGCAAAAGAGAAAGCCAAAACAATCGCCAATGACAAAACAAAAAAAGTGGCGTTCACAGAGAAATCTCTTTTCTTGCTTGGTATTATTACTGCTGGATAGGTCGCGCTCGGCAATGTGGTTGGCTAAACCTTTCATCCGTAATGCACCCGCCCGCACCGCCAATCGCCAGTGGGCGCGATTTTAATTTTACGATTATTGGGTTTCTGAACGGCTGAGGTTATGATCGAAGGATGAAATCGAAATCACTTCGCCGTCGCTCTCTACCTGTCGCCACCGCGCAGGGGGTGGTCCGTTGGTTTTTTAGAATTTCGATGGTTTTGGGGGTCAAAGTCCGTGTGCATGGGTTGGACAACTTTCCAGAAGTATCCCCCGCCGGTGGGCCAATGTTGATTTGCACAAACCACCAAAGCAATCTCGATCCGTTAGTAATGGGGGTTGTCTGCCCGTTTCCGATCAACTACCTGGCCAAAAAATCCCTGTTCAAATTTGCCCCGCTGCGGTGGTTTTTGACCTGGAACGACTCCATCGCGTTAGACCGCACGGCGGGGGTCGTAGGGATCAAAGAAACGTTAAGGCGTTTAAAAAAAGGCGAATCGGTTTTAATCTTTCCCGAAGGATCACGATCGCGCGACGGCAAATTGCAACCGGTCAAACAAGGGTTCTGCACAATCGCAAAACGCACGCGTGTTCCTGTATTGCCGGTGGCGATCGCAGGAACCTTTGACGCTTGCCCACCAAATCATTGGCCTCGGTTTGGCAACGTGCATGTTGTCATTGGCCAAGCGATTGAGTTCGAACAATATAAAGATTGGTCCGATGAAGTGCTCGCCTCAGAAGTGGAAAAACGAATCGCAGACCTATTCATCGAAGCACAGCGCCGTTTTTTGCATTCCGCCGGCCAATAATTCCGCAGTGGGAAAACTCACCGCCGGAAAATAAAACCCCTCGCCGACGGTCACCGCAGCGTTAGGATTCCCTGCGTAACAGCGGCTCGTTCAGGTTCAGTGAATCCATGAACGTGTTTTGTAACTCGAAAAATGAGTCAATCAATTCTTCGGGCGAAACATCGGCAGGCCCAGTAACCAAAATATCTCGGGGTTTGATCGTGATTGTTGCGCGGCTGCCTGCGACACCAATTTTGCACCATGTGACGTCTTTGTCGTAGTCAATTTTGACTTCGGCACTGCCGGCGTCTTCTACGCGGTCAATGATATCTTCTAAATCTAGTTCGGACTTCACTGCGACCTGAAGTTGATTGAAATCCGATTCAAAAATGTTCGCGAACTCCTCACCGGTAATCGCCGCTGCGTCTTCGATTTGCCGAATACAGCGTCTCAGTAAGACTCGCCGATTGTCCTCTTCGATCGGCACGACAGTCACTTCGTAGACGAATGCCGGCGTCGTAATGACGCCGATGCCATCGATCGGGCCGTCGGCGGCGATCTCTTTGCGTTTAAAACTGAAATGAGAACGCAATTTGGCAAACGTGCCCTGCAGGTTTTCGTCTAAATGTTCGTGCGCTAAATCGTTGAGATACTTCTGGCTGAGGGGAACGCCCTTCTTAGGCGTTGAAGCCGTTTTGGAAATTCCTTTGAGGTCTTTTAAGGCGATCCGTTGTTGAGCCAACAATAGGATTTCGGGGGGAGCAACGTGTGACATGGAATAAGCAATTAAATAAGGGTGGGGGCACTTTGATCGAATTAACAGCGTTTAAATTATCCGCCGATATCGAAGCAACGTAAAGCGGTGCTGTCGAAGCCTATACGTACGGCCCGGAGGATCGGTTTGGATTGAGGGAAGCTTTGGATTGAGGGAAGCTTTGGATCTGGTTATCGTTTGGACAGACGGAGTCGTTCAAGCGTCTTCGACTCTGGCCTGCCGCCGCGCTGCAAACAGTCTGATGCGGTGTGTACATAGGCCCCGATGATGGCGAAGCTTGAACCGTGTCGCCCGAATTCGAGACTGGGCCAGTCGCTCTAACGGTTGGCGTTGACGTCGAACGCTTGCACCTGCCGGTGGCCTAATTTTTGCCCACCGCTTCCTCCGCCACTGATGATGACTTGGTCGCACCAAGCAAAAGCCATTGTGCCGGCCCGAAGCGTCGGGATATCGCTGGCAGAATCTAATTCACCAACTTGTTTTTTGGAGAAATCAAACACGTCGGTCGTGGCTACCGTCCCTGAAAAGGGGCTTTTACCATCTTCGTTGGTTTCTCTGCCGGCAGCAAAAATCAGTTTGTCTCGATTGACGGCAATCGACATGTGGTCCCGCGCGTCAGGGGCAGCGGTTCCCATATTCCGGTGACAGGATCATATTGATCCAACCACCCCACTGTTCCGTCGATATGACCATTGGTGATACCACCGGCGATATAATTTTATCCCGGTAAACCACAGCCCCAGCGCCTCCCCGGCGACGTGATACGGGGATTGAATGAACCAAATCAAACGTGTCGGTATCTGGATAATATACGACAATCTTCTTCACCGGTTTCTCATTTGGGTAACGCCCGTCATGGCACCCATTAAATAGATCCCTTTGCCCCACACAACGGCTTGGAAATGATGCGATTCCATCGGAGATTACGACTTGTTGGTCCAAGTGTTTGTGGCTGAGTCGTAAACGCTGACCGGATTGATTCGTCGCCACCAATACGGTACATCATGTCGTTATATGAAACTAGGACCACTTCATGACGCGCGACCGGTTCACCTTGAGCCTCCACGACCTACCACTGCCAATCGTCGGTACTCGTTATGGAGGCCGCAGCGTCTGAGAGAACACGCATGGCTACATGATCCGAAATGTTGGCGTCTGGTTTGGATTGAATTTGGCTCCAGGCCCCAACCGAACCAAGGAGTAAAACGTATGTGTCCAAAGCACTATAAAAATTCGGGGGGAAAACGCATTTTGGGTTTCTGGAATCAGATGGGAGCAATAACATCACGCGGTTTAACGGTCGCCTTTTTAAAAAAGGCGCAGTCGAGAAAACAGGCGCAAGTGGTTGGCAATCGGAGACAGACGATAACGCCTTCGGTTGTGCTTCTCGTCGAAGCTTTGTGGCACCGCGCACGCTCCAAGCTTACCGTTCCCAGTGAACGATAGGTTGATTGGTCCGAACTCCCGTAAACACGGGCGACCGAAATTCTGGAGAACCTCACTACCATTTCCAAACTTGCTACTAAGATCCGAGATAAGCCTCTGTTGTTAGAGGGCCAACATCACGCCTTGAAATTGAGGTTTAAACTCGCACCTTCACAACGACTTTGTGAAAATCGGAATCGGTTCCCATGGGCGCGTGGGCATCGGTTGGATAAAAGATCGCAAAACAACCTTCGTTCACAGAAAACCATGACGCCGGTGGGTCAGCAAAGAACCCGACATCCCGGCCGGTGTCGAATGTTTCCGGCCTATGGCAATCCGATAGTGGACGGTACCCCATGACATCGCTGCGATGGACCAAAAACTGGATGTCGATGTATTGGCGATGAACTTCAAGTCGCGCGTTGTCGATCCCTTTGCCACTCCGTCTGTCGACGATCGCAAAAAGATCTTCTCCGCTGATTTCAAAACGACCGTTATTGACCTGCGACCAGTCTGTTTCAAGAAGGCATGCAAAAGCGGCCGGGAATAGCGGATGGGCCGTCTGGTACAGTCGACAATTGTCGATGTGGTCTACGATCATTGGGCGTGTTGCCTGACGTAAAACGAGTTAAAATATGTGGCCCGGTTCTGGGCCGTGTTGGGTCGATGTTAAAATCTCAGGGCCCTGTTCAGTCATCAATATCGTGTGTTCGAATTGAGCGGACACTTGTCGGTCGATCGTCCGAACCGTCCAACCGTCTTTGCGGTCGCACATGCTTTCGGGGCTGCCGCCATTGATCATCGGTTCGATTGTGAAGCACATCCCCGGGTGTAAGCGTTCCTGTCGCGATTGCCGCGTTGGGACATGGGGGATATTGGGGCGCTGGTGGAATTTCTGTCCGATGCCGTGTCCGACGTATTTGTCCACGACCCCGTAGCCAAAGTTCTCCGACACGTAGCTTACGATTGTTTGGCCGATCACCGAAACCGTACACCCGGGATAGATTGCATCGATCGCAAGGTATAGGCAGTCAAACGCACACTGAACGATTTTTATGGAATCTTCAGCGACCGCTTCGCGGCCACCGACTAAAAACGTTTCAGATTGGTCCCCGTGCCAACCGTCGACGATCGAGGTCAAATCCACGTTGACGATGTCACCGGGCCTCAGTTCGTTTTGGCCGGGGATGCCATGGCAGACCACATCGTTGACGCTGATACAACAGCTTTTGGGAAAGGGGGTTGATTCCCCCGGATACCCTAAACAGGCAGGAATGTGGCCGTGATCGACTGTAAAGTCGTGGACCAGTTTGTCGATCGTGGCGGTCTTGACTCCCGGTTTTACATGCGGTCTCAGCTCGTCCATCAAGCGTGCATTGAACCGTCCGGCCTGCCGCATCAAGTCGCGGTCGGCGCTGGTTAATCGAATTTTGGGACGTCTTCTTATCACAGTTTTGTGGGGCTGATTAGGGCATCAAGGGTATCTATCGCATCAAATAGCTCGGGTGATCACCGATTGTTTCGCCGCAGCTTTGCTAAAGTTCTCCGACCTTGCCTTTAATTAGTTCAATAAATTCTTCATTGGTTTTGAAACGGCCTAACTGGCGTGTCAGTTGTTCCATCGCTTCGGTGTGCGGCATCGTAGTTAAAGTCCTTCGCAGCATCGTAACGGCGGACAGGGTTTCTTCGCCCAACAATAGCTCTTCGCGCCGGGTTCCGGATTTGTTGATATCAATCGCCGGCCAAACGCGGCGATCGGCCAACTTTCTATCTAGGACCAATTCCATGTTGCCGGTACCTTTGAACTCTTGGAAAATGAGTTCATCCATCCGGCTGCCGGTGTCAATCAACGCCGTGCCAACAATCGTCAGCGATCCCCCTTCTTCAAAAGCGCGTGCTGATGAGAACAATTTTTTCGGGACATCCATCGCTTTGATGTCGACGCCGCCGGACATGGTGCGACCGGTGTTGCCAACCCACTTGTTGAACGCACGGGCAAGCCGCGTGATTGAGTCCATCAGCAAGAAAACGTCGCGCCCCATTTCGGCCAACCGTTTACAACGTTCGATCACCAGTTGCGAGAGTCTTACGTGGCTTTCGATGTCTTCGTCCAAGCTACTGGCAATGACTTCTCCGCCTTTGACGTTGCGACGCATGTCGGTGACTTCTTCCGGTCGTTCATCGATCAGCAGAACAATCAATTTGGAATCGGGGTGGTTTTTCGCGATGCCTTGGCTGATGTGTTGCATCATGATCGTTTTACCGCTGCGCGGCGGGGCGACGATCAACGCGCGTTGTCCTTTTCCCATCGGCGTGAGCAAATCCATGACACGCGTGGTTAATGGTTCGGGCCCTGTTTCCAGTTGGTACCATTGTTCGGGGTTGATCGGTGTTAGCGAATCAAAGGAGCGAACTTCGGCGTATTCGTCAGGGGTTTTGCCATCGACATCGACCAGTTCTCGCAAACGTGGCCCCTGTTGGCGGCGGGCGGGTTGGACTCGTCCGGTAAGCATTAGTCCCGCACGCAAATTGTATTTTTCGATCATCGTGCCGGGAACAAACGGATCTGACCGTTCGCGGCTGTAATTGTTTTCGGGGCTACGCAGGAACCCATATCCATTGGGGTGCATTTCCAACATACCGTAGCCATCGACTAATTCGGCGTCGTCGAATTCGACCGGTTCGCGGTTGCTGCGCCGGGAGCGGTTGTTGTTATTGTTGCGATTGTTGTTGTTACGATTGCTGTTGTTATTACCGTTTCCGCTATTGCGTCGTCGGCGACTATTGCCACCCCCGTTGGAGCCATTTGCGTTGTTTGAATTGTTGGAGTTCCCCCCACCTCCACCGGATCTTCTGCGTCGCCGGCGCTGCCCACCGCCGTTACTACTCCCACTTCCGTTGCCATTCCCGCCCCCGTTGCCATTCCCGCCCCCGTTCCCGCCCCCGTTGGAATCGCTGGACGCCCGCCCTCCGGAGTTGTTGCCATTGGATTGGTTGCTGTCGTTATTTACCGGACGATCATCGAAATCACGATTAGCATCTCCAGAGTTCCGACTGTCGCCGTTTCTATCATCAGCGGTAGCGCTGCCACCACGGCGAGTACGTTTTTTGGCCATATCAACTGGGTCCTGATCTTTAGAGAGAATTACAGGTTTTAAGAGGTGAACGCATCATTGTTTTTCTTGATTTTCCTTGCCACTTGGAGCACTACAGCGGCTAATGCCCCGCCGGGGCAATCGTTCGACGATTTGAGCGCGGGCATAAACCTACACCATGAGAGCCAAATCCAAAACGAGACTTTGCTCTTGCCGCTCCTATTACTAACGGATGACGAAGCCATAAGAGCCTACAACAGAAGCAGGAATTTGAGCTTTCGGAGAAGCGACCGACTGCGTGGGAAACTGACTCAATGATTCGAAATCAGAATGCCGTTAATCGTTCATGTCGAACTTGATGAAGGTAGAAAACGTCTACCAAGCCAGTCGTCCGATGCAGCGTGCATCGAGACCGTTCCGAGTTCTCAAATTTGTTTACAAAAATGAAATTAAAACTTCCAAGGCTTCTTGTTACGGCGGAGATTAAAAATGGTTCCACCCAATAACAAAGCTCTGGAGATTGGATCAACGCAACTTAGTGTGCCTAGAAATTCCTGGAACTTTACAGCATCCATAACGGAAAGCCAAAAATCGAAAGAGCTCCCAACCTTCAATCCCCAGCAAACGTGATGAATCCAATAACGTAAAAGCAGGGATTAGCGATTGAAAAGAGGTCCATTCCGTTGGAAATCCCTCGGCGACAAATTTGCCTTGATTGAACTTAAACTTTAAGTTTGAAAGCTGAACCGGCAAATGCCAAGGTCGATTGATCTGAAGAAAGTGTTGTCTAAGTGGTCGGCGCTGTCAAGCTTAAAATCAATAATTCGCAAAAATGAGAAACACTATTTGATCTTGTTTTTGGCAAAAACGCCGCGAAAACGATCTAAGACGGGCTTCCAACGGTTTTTCCAAGGCAGCGAAAGGGAATATCTCTTTATCGCGTCAGCCGATAAATTTCCTCCTAACGCAAAGAATCGCCACAACTAGAAAGTTTCCCCTAAGCCTGCCGGGCGTCAAAGTCGATGTTCAGGATTAGGGGCTGTTCTCTATATGTATCTGGCCCGCGGGGCGTTCAATACGTCTGCGCGAAGAGATTTTAGGTCAAAGACGCAAGGACGACTGATGTACAGACTGACTATTTTTGCCATCTTCACCGGTTGCTGCTTATTTTGCGCCAACGCGGTGGCCCAACAACATAACCATCACGCGATTCAGTGGGAAACCAATCCACACGCTGCGGCGTTAAAAGCCCAAACGGAATCCAAGGCCATGCTTGTGCACTTTACTGCCGACTGGTGCAGGCCGTGTCAGAACCAGAAAAGGTTTGTCTTCAGCAATCCATCGATTGTAAGAACGGTTCACCAAAATTTCGTCCCCGTTTTGATCGACATCGATGCGCACAAAGCTTTGGCTGAACAATTGAACGTACGCACCATTCCGTACGATGTGTTCCTGACTCCCGATGGAGAGGTAATTGCCCAACGCAATAGTCCAACGGACAGCAATAATTTTCTTAGCATGTGCCGATCGGTTAATTACAGCCCCAGCGAAAAGTTTGCCCAAACGAACAATGGCATCGACAAATTCAAACGTGAAACGTCACCGATGGACGTGCCATTAAACCAGCGCGGCGATTTTCGCGCTGCCGGTCCTGACGGCGTCCGTCACGTTGGCGTTTCCAAAGAGGCTCAGCAATTGGTCAATCGATCCCAATTTGGGCATCTGATCAAGGTTCCGCGTCTCCAAGCAAAGCAATCGTCGGCGGAGAAATCAGATCCCAAGGCCGAGCTGCAAAAAGCCTTGGCAGGCCTTTCAAACCAGGTTGCCGCCTCCAATCCACTGAAGCAGAAATCCCCCTTCTTCAAGATTCCAGAGAAACGTTTAGAGAATCCGGCGACCGCGTATGGCTCCGTGACCCAGGAATTCCATCCGGATCGGGCACATGAAAATTTTGATCGCAGAGCGTTTTTGGCCAAGCGCCGTCCGGCGGTCAATGTGCCTCGTCAAGCACCGGCGGCACAACCCATCCGGGTGACCAACGACGAGTTCTTTCGGCAGTCCACCCCCTCAGAAATGAATGAGTCGAATTCGATTCCCGGCGTGCAAGTTTCGGCGATGTTCGACCTAGATACCGGTCAGGAAATCGATCCCCACGTCACCGGCCCATCGATCGCGCGGATCCAAAAGGAAGCATCGTCGCAGACCGCCGAAGTACGCAACGAAGTCAAAATCATTGCTGATTCCAACGCCCGAATTCGATCCTACAAAGAAAACGAAGCCGGATCTCAGCAGGCTGCCATGGTCAGAGACCATGGAAACGCCAATCTGTTAACGGCCGACAAACCGGAGGCGGCGATGGAATCATCGGGGGAGGATTTCGCGCTCAATGGAAAATGCCCCGTCGCACTTATCCAACAGAGGCGATGGGTCAACGGCGATATACGCTGGGGGATCGTGCACCGAGACCGAACCTACCTGTTCAGTTCTGTTGAAAATTACGAACGGTTCAAAGCCAACCCCGATCGTTTTAGCCCCATTCTTTCAGGGTTCGATCCGGTCGTTTTTCACGAACAAGGAAAATTGCGGGACGGGTTAGAAGAAAATGGCGTCTTCATGGGCCAAAATGGCAAACAACATATCGTCCTGTTCCAATCACCTGAAACCCGGAAAAAATTCCAAGCCAATCCTAAGCTATACATGAAAACCGTCCGGCGAGCGGTCTATTTCGCAAACCAACAAGCCAACGCCCAGCCGTCAGCAAACATTCGCTAAGGTTGGATTCGCTAACGCCTGAATGACTGAAATCAACCGGCGGCCCCAATGTTTCCATGAACTCAAGCCTTGCCCCAATCGCAGCGTCAGTGTGGAGGCTTAGCCGTGAAAGCAGACGGCGGTAACCCGTTGGGACTTTTATGTACAGATCGTGTTGTGCGAATGTTGCGAAGTACAACCGCGCTATCCTTCGACCGCACATCGCTTAAGGTCTTCTAGGGACACGAACTCGATCGTGGAAAGGTGGGTCGCTTCGAGGTGAACCTTGGGCGCAACGCCAGCGGCGAGCGCCTCTTTCCAACGGGAAACGCACAAACACCATCGATCACCGGCGACCAAACCGGGGAACTGATACTCGGGCACCGGCGTGGAAAGATCGTTTCCTGCCGATTTACTGAACGCTAAAAATTCGTCGGTCATTTCCGCGCAAACGATGTGCACACCGTAATCCGATCGGCCGGTTCGGCAATAACCATCGCGGTAAAAACCGGTCATCGGAGCGCTGCAGCACATCTCGAGTTCGGTGCCGAGAACGTTCTTGGGTAATTTTTTCACTTCAGCCATATTATCCCCCTTCTTCCTTTTCAGACTTCACGCTGCGGATCGCGCCGAGAAACCGTTTGCAGCTAGGCATGCGATCTTCGACATTGACTTCCATACACTTATGAATGGCTTGTCCGAGCTTTCGATTTAGGTCAGGGCGGTGATCAAAAATACTGGTCACTTCGGCTGAATCGTGCGTTAGCGCAGCCATGCCAGAAGTGTCTTCGGAACCCCATGGGTGGTTCCAAGTCAGCATGCGGTAAATCGTGACTCCTAACGCAAAAACATCTACCCGCGTGTCGGTGGCGCGGCGACGGACGATCTCCGGAGCCATGTACTGTGGGGTTCCGGTACGATTGCCGGGTTGCCGATAGGTTGGTTCGTTGGGAATCGTTAAACCAAAGTCAATTAACCGCACGCCGGTTAAATTCGAGTGACAGATAAAGTTCCGTGGGCAAACGTCGCGATGAATGAATCCTGCATCGTGAACGACTTGGACGGCTTCGGCCATTTGGCGGATCATCTTCAACCGGTGAACGGCGAGTTCTTTGCGTTGGGAGCGGATCACCGCATCAAGCCCGGTGCCTTCGATATATTCCATCAAGATATATTCTTGGCCCGTTTTCGTTTTTCCATGCTCGTAGGTTTTCACGACCAGCGGGCTAGAGATTTGCATCGCGATCTCGCCTTCTTCAGGCTTATTGAGGCCTTTGAAGCGCGAGCGGAAATGCTCAAGTTTTTTCTGGTCAAGGAATTTGATTCCGTACAGTTTTCCCGTGCCGATTTCTTTGGCCACGTGGAACTTCGACATCGTGCCTGAGAAAGCGTGTCGGTCGAGTTGAAACCGAGCCGAAACGTCCAATTTCGCCGGCTTTTTATTTCCGAAAAGCTTGTCAAAAATTCCCATGGTCCAACTCTGCTGAGGTTTTGGTTAACGCAGGCCGCTGCTGCACCGTTTTTCCACCGCGTTACTTGCCGCAGTAGTCAATCGTCCGTGCGATTTCCGATTTGAGTTTATCGCGCGTCACAATGCGGTCGATAAAACCGTGTTCTAAAAGGAATTCACTGGTCTGGAATCCCTCCGGAAGTTCGATTTGAATCGTCGCTTTGATGGTGCGTGGCCCCGCGAATCCGATCAAGGCTTTGGGTTCGGCGAACACGACATCGCCCAACGAGGCAAAACTGGCCGCAACACCACCCATGGTGGGATTAGTCAACACGGAGATGAACAGGCCTCCCTTTTGGTCGTACCGAGCCAACGCAGCAGACACCTTTGCCATCTGCATCAGGGACAAGATTCCTTCGTGCATCCGAGCGCCGCCGCCAGAGCCGCTGATGATGATCAGCGGTAGATTCTGTTCGGTCGCTTTTTCGGTCAACCGCGTTAATCGTTCGCCGACCACCGACCCCATGCTGCCCATGATGAATTGCGAATCGGTGATGCCAATCGCCACACGCCGGGCTCGAATCATGCCGCAGCCGGTAATCGCGGCATCACTTAGGCCTGTCTTTTTTTGTTCCGCTTTTACACGGTCGACATAGGCGCGACTGTCAGAGAATTCCAATGGGTCACCGGACACCAAATCACCGTCCCATTCTTCAAACGTGCCGCTATCGAGCACTTGTTCGATACGCTGTTTGGCGTTGACGTACATGTGATAGTTGCAGTCGGGACAGACCTGCAACAGGCGTTGAGCTTCCTTGTTGAAAATCGCGGCTTTACAGTCAGGACACTGAATCCAAGTGCCTTCGGGAATGCCCCGCTTTTTTTGTCCAGACGCAGTTGTTTGTGGTTCAGCCATGAAAGACAAGCGTTAGTGATGAAGTTTTGTAACGCCGGTATTCTAAACCGCAAGGGCGCCTTCGGCCAATCGCTTAACGCGGTAGACGTAAGCTTTTTCTAAGGGTTCTTTCGATAATTTCCTCGCGCGGGGGCGCATTTTTGCGGGATTGGCTGGAACTCCGATTCCGTTCACCGATGGGAATTGGGCACCGAGTAATCCCCGGTTGCGTTATTCAGGTTGAAATTTAACACCACCTACAGTGCGAGAGCAGCGAGGTTTTATTCAAGCGTCCTGATGACGAGATTGCGGATTTCGGTCATGTCTTTCATTGCAAATCGGACGCCCTTGCGGCCCAACCGACTGTCTTTGACACCACCGTAAGGCATATTGTCGACCCGCCAACTGGTGACGTCGCCGATCCCCCCACCGACAAAGGCGCGTCCGACCACCAAGGCCGGTGCAATTTTGTGGGCCGCCTAATTCAGCAGGAAGTTAAAGGGGCTGATGAAAGAACAGGGGCCGATGGGCACGGGGTTCCACATCCCTTGATAACCATCAGCGCGGGGCGCGATCTCTAAATTCATTACCTCACTAGGAGCACGGGCTTGGTTGGCTAAATACTAGGGGTAAGACGGTTGCATCGTTCTTCTTTCACCATCGCCGGCGCGACGTTGCGCTGTTTAATTTCGCGGTAGAGGACGCGATCGTTTGGGGAACCCTCGACCGGCAGATCGATGACGTATGATCCCGGTTCGGCGTGGCATTTCTGCAGCAGGGACCGGCGTTGTGCAACGGCGCGTAAAAAAAGGTCTCCGGATTGTCGATCGGAATCGACGTCTCCGGAAACCTTCATGATAACCGATTGGAATCTCACCGCACTTAAGACTTACCAGAAAACGTAGTACAGCACGCCGGTGAGGACAATCACGATCACCCCGCCAAACATGGCCAGTTTGCTCGAAGCAAGTTCCATGTTTTCGTTTACCGGTAGCACAACGGGTTCTTTCAGCGGTTTTACAATCGTTGAGATTAAACAGTACGCCAGGACCGCAACGAAACAAATTCCCATCCGGTCTAAGAACGAAATGTCTGTTGTAAACCACAATCCGCTTGAAACGATCACATCTCCTAACCCAAACTTGAGCGCTCCGTAAAGAACGGCGTTGAGCATAATCCCCGACCAGCCAAGGAATCGTGGTGCTCGTGGAACCAGCACGCCGAACAAGAACACCACTAAAACGCCCGGCGAGATAAATCCTTGAAACTCTTGGATGAAGGTGAAAATTCCTCCGAAAGCCGGACTGGCCAGTAGCGGAGCGATATAGGCTGCGATCAAAACGAACACAACGACAAACACCCGGCCAATGTTAACCAAGGTTTTTTGGCTTGCTGATTTATGAATCTGTCGATAAAAGTCCATCGTTGCAACAGTCGATGCAGAATTGAGCATCGACGCGAGTGAGGAAACAACCGCCCCGAAGATCGCTGCCAAAACAAACCAGGAAATGTAAGGGTAAGGTTTCACCAAATTCTTCAGCAACACTGGGAACGCGGCGTCGTAGTCGTAGCCTGCTAAAATGCCCGCGTTGGGTGCTCCTGGGGTTCCCGTTTCGGTCTCCGCACCCGCCAATTTTCCCAAACGATTGATCTCAGCGGCAATCTCAGCGACTGAACTGTCTGCGTTTGTGCTGGGGCTTTCACCGGCTAAGGTGGCGTTGTGCTGAAGTACGGTTTCGGCCAAAGCCGGTTTCAGTTCCACGAAGGCTTCTTTCACTTCGTACCACTGAGAATCATTTTCTTCTGAGTAGACCGTGTTGTTTTTGACTTCAGCGCTGGATTGGAGGTCACCGGCAAACATATTGAATGCGAGGATGCCGGGGATCACGACAATGAAGGGAACGACCAGTTTAAGGAAGGCTGCGAAGATAATGCCTTTTTGCCCCTCAGCCAAAGACTTCGATCCGAGCGTACGTTGAATGATGAATTGATTCAAACCCCAATAGAAGAAGTTTGGAATCCACAGCCCCAACAGCAAAGCACTCCATGGGATCTTGGAATCGTTGATGGGGCGGACCATGTGGAGTTTGCCACCTTCGGCGGCGGTGCCCGCGTTTAGCATCTGAAAACGAGTGAAGCTGTCGGCGGATTCAAGTTCGTCAACAGAGATCGTTTTGAGGGTTGCGGTTTTTGCTAATTCGTTTGCGTCCATCGAACCGAGCTTATCGAATGCGAAGTAGGCCACGATCAAACCACCCAAAATTAGCGACGCTCCCCAGACCAAATCGGTCCACGCACAAGCTTTAAGTCCACCGATCAGCACATACAACGCGGCCAGTCCTGCGATGATCCAACATGCGTACTTCAAGTCGTTAAGGATTGGGACTTCAGAATAGTAAACCGACACCACTTTGGCACCAGAGTAGATCACTGACGCTGTCGGAACACCGACCAAAATGATCAGCGTGGCGATGGCCATCACCAATCGAGACAAAGGGCCATAGCGGTACTCTAAAAACTCGGGCGCCGTGTAAATACCGGCTTTGAGGAATTTCGGCAGGAAGATAAACGCTACGATGACCAAGGTCACCGCGGCCATCCATTCGTAGGATGCGATTGCCATTCCCAGCCAATCGGCCGCTTCGCCGGACATGCCGACGAACTGTTCGGTGGAGATATTGGCGGCGATCAAAGAGAATCCCACTAACCACCACGTCAGGCCGCGACCGGCCAAGAAGTAACCGGAGGCTTCTTCTCCTTCGGCAGATTCCCCAGTGGTCTTATTGCCTTGATAAATTCCGTAACCGATAACAGCGACCACAAAGGTCACAAACAAGACGACTTCCAAAATAGCCATAATATTCCAGCGGTGGTGTGTGGGGAGTAGTGTGTTAGCGAATCGATAATCACAAGGTCAGCAAGAGTGTAAATAAAACCTCCACGCTATTCAAAGGCTTTGCCTGTCTGAGAACCCAAAAACTAGGAATCAACGTGGCTTTGTTGCCCGCATTTGTGAACCAGTGTCGAAATTGTCAACTTTCACGCTTCAACACGCACCGACAGAACACGTCGGCCGACAAGACTGCCCGGAGGAAGCCGTCGGTGGACCGTTGGATTCAATCTTTTGACTTCCATTAAAACAGCTCAACAGCTCAGATCGTGTCCCGTTTGTATGGAAATAGTCGCTTACAGGGCCGTTCGAATCGGCGCAATTAAGTAACAATAGATATGAGTTCGCAATCGTTAGGCGTTTGGCAGGTAGCAATTCACGCAATTCACCCGTTTTTAAGATTGGTATTTGAGTTTGAGGGGAAGTTTCGGACACTTCAAGAGAATCATTTTCCTGGAGGACGGATATGAGCACGTCGTCATCAATTGCAAGTTTGGAAAACGAACAAATCAGATCGTCGCTACACCAACATGACGTCTGCTGAAGTGCATGCGGCACTCAAGAAACGTGGCTATCGTGGCCAACAACTTCCCAGCGAATGCAGACGATGAACGAGAAAGTGGACAAGGTGCGTGCTCAGGAGTTGCGTCAGCTCAAGGCCGAAGGGTATGAACCGATTCTCAAGCACAGTCGTTGGTGTCTGCTCAAGCGTCCTGAGAATCGCCCCCGGAAGCAGACTCTCAAGATTTGGGAATTGCTCAAATACAATCTGCGCACGATGCGTACCTATCTGATGATGGAGGACTTTCAGCAGTTCTGGGGATATTCAGAAACCCAAATGGGCAGGCAAGTTCCTCGATGCGTGGTGCACTCGCGCGATGCGCAGCAAGTTAGAGCCGATAAAAGAGGTGGCAGGTACATTGCGTTGTCACCGAACGTTGTTGCTGAACTGGCTTTGAGCGAAAGGTGAGATTTCAAGCGCAATCGTAGAAGGAATGAATACCGAGGCCCAAGCCGTGCTGAGAAAATCGTACGGCTTTAAAACCTACAAAGTGTACCAAACCGTGCTGTATCACGAGTTGGGCAAGCTGCCTGAGCCGGATGTCGCCCACCGATTCTGTCAACGAGGTTAAATTGAATTTCAGGTCCACCCCGGAAAATGTTCGGCGGCAGCGATATTTGTTTCATGCCTATACGGCGCTCTGGTCCTCTGGTTTTGAATCTTGATTCGTATCCGCACCTATTTCGGTAATTGATACAGGAGCGTGGTCTGGGTTCAAAAAAAGTCAAGTTTACGTTAACCTTGTGGTTTCCGTCCAGCTTTTGCAAATAAAACCTGAAATTGCGAGTTCGCTCGTAGCCTTTGTTCATGGATGCTCCTCTATTACAGCTCGCTTTTGTACTCGTCGCTGGCATCATCGGCGGCGAGCTTGTCGCGAAGGTCAAACTACCCAAGGTCACTGGTTGGATCGGAACGGGCATCCTGTTGCGTATGTTGTCCTCGGAGGGAGTGCGGCCATGGGCGGAAAGCCTCAATCTTTTCGCAGCAGTTCCAGCGGCGGAGAACGTGGCGTCATTTTCCCCCCTTTCGAACTTCGTGTTGGGCTATATCGCGTTCACTGTTGGTGCGGCTTTGTACCTGGCTAACCTGCGCAACACTGGGAAACGGCTTGGTTTTCTTTTACTGTTTGAGGGACTGCTGACGCCGACCATTGTGGCTACCATGCTGTTGTTGTTTGGCCCGATGATCCCCGTTGCTGGCGATTTTATCATCGACACGCGCGTCGCGTTAATTCTGGCAGCGATCGCGATCGCGGGTGCGCCCGGGACGACAGTGCTGGTTGTCCAAGAAGCACGTGCGCGAGGAATTCTGACTCGCACGTTAGTCGCGGCCGTTGCGCTGATCGACATGGTGGCGGTCGGCGTATTTGTGTTTATGGCGGCCTTTCAGAGCGCTGATACCAACTGGATGGAAGCCCTGTTACATGTCGGGGTCGAATTTGGGGTCACCTTCGCGATCGGCGCGACCTGTTCATTGATCGGCATCGGCCTGACTCGTACGATTGTTGGTCCGGCATTTTTAGGCCCGATTATGGTCGCAGTGATTTTGGCTTCGTGGGGGTTGGCGACGGTGTTTGATGTCACTGGTATTTTGTCCTGTACCTTCGCCGGTATCGTGCTTTCCAACGTCAACCACGATTCGGTGCGATCAACAGAAGCCTATCTGCAAACCATCGGCGGTGCCCTGTTTGCGATGTTTTATACGTTGGCTGGGATGAGGTTGGATTTTGGGTTGGTACCGGCGGCGGCAGGATTGGTGGTGCTGTATTTTTTAGCGCGATTGATTGGAAAGGTCGCAAGTTCGTTTTTCGCGATGACGTTGGCCCAGGGACCGCGCGAGTTGAGAAACTATTTAGGACTGGCCTTGATGCCGCACGGCGGCGTTGCGGTCGGGCTGTTGGTAGTGGTGCAGGAACACTTCAACGCATCGGAAGCGACAATCACGACGATTACAACCGTCGGTTTAGCCGCGTTGGCGGTCAATCAATTGCTGGGGCCGAGTGCGACGCGACTCTCGTTAATTAAAGCGGGTGAAGATCACAAAGACCGTGCCCGGCTGTTGGATTTTCTTCAAGAACAACGAATCGTCGTCGATCTGGTCGGTGACACCAAGCAAGAGGTTGTCGAATCGTTAGCAACATTATTATATGCGACCTCGCCGATGGAACTGTCTCAGGAGGATTTCGTCAAACGGGTGATGGATCGAGAGAATCAAGAAACAACTTGTTTGGGACGCGGGCTAATGATTCCCCATGCGATTACTGAAAGCGATCACGAGTTGCGTGGAGTGTTGGGGATCAGCAGTAAGGGACTGGATCTCGGTGCTCCCGATGGGCGGCCTGTCCACGCGGTGTTGTTGCTGGTGACGCCGGAGGTCGAACGGACAAGGCACTTGCAAGTGCTGGCTGCGTTTGCAACCGCGATCACGCGCGATATCAACCTCAGCGAGCAGCTTTATCATGCGCGAAGTGCGGCTCACGCTTACAATGTTTTGCACGCCGAAGACGCCGAAGATTTGAATTACTTCTTGGAGGATGCGATTGAGCGAACCGGACGAGGTTAGCCAGCGGCCGAAGCGTAATTGCTCAAACGCCCGTGTTGCCCGGTTTAAACCGATGGCTGGGCTTAGTGGTTCTGCGCGTGGTGGGGCAAGTTTTGATTTTGGGGGCGTTGGATTTTCCTGAATTCGGGTCAGCCGTGAGTTATGCGGCTTAAACAAATCAGAGAATGACAGTCCTATGAAGCCAAGCGTCTACATTGAAACGACCATCCCAAGCTTCTATTACGAAGTGCGGACTGATGCCGATATGGTCGCTCGCCGCGATTGGACACGGGAATGGTGGGGGCAACATCGCAACAAATACGACATTTTCACCAGCATTGCCGTAATCGACGAACTGGAACGTGGCAAATTCGCCTCCCGCGACGACGCAGTGTCATTTCTTGATCCGGTACCTTTTCTTGAGATCACGCCGTCAATTGCTGATACCGTAGCGTATTATATTGATGATAAGATAATGCCGGCAGACCCAAGTGGTGACGCCTTACATCTGGCGATCGCATCTACGTATAAATGTGATTTCATTCTTACGTGGAACAGCAAGCACCGCGCTAATGCCAACAAATTCGCTCGAATTCGACAGGTCAACGCTATGCTGGGATTGTTCGTCCCATCGCTGGTAACGCCACTAGAGCTACTCGGAGACACAAACAATGACACGTGATCCTGCAATTGAAGCTGTACGTGACGCCCGCCGCCAGATTTCCGAATCTGTCGGCCACGACCCGCATCGCTTGGTCGAATACTATCGCCAGAAACAGGCTGATCACAAAGACCGTCTGACAGACAGAACCAATCAAACCACTGTCTCAAAGGCAGAGGGCGCCGCATAACAATACGTTGTACACGGAGCCGCGGGCCGCGCGGGTTTCTCTGCTTGCAAGATGTTCGCCGCGGCCCGGTGAACGTTGCCGTTATCCGGTCACAGCGCGATCAATACTCTTTCGATTGATTTGTTGAGATTCTTTGAAATCCCACATCGATTCTGTCGGGTGCGAATCATGATCGATCAGGGTTCAGGATGTTCCCCACTTCACTTTTGGTGGTTTTCACTGGTGATTACGTTGAAACGGCTTTTCATTAGGCCACTTGAATCACAGGAACGCTTTTTGGTAACGTGCTGGACCGTTTTCATCAATGGATGTTTCCACCGAACGACTGGACACCACGTTTCGGCATTTTGATAACGCAGGTCGGTGGTAAACCGCCTTTGCCAAACTTCATTTTGACAGATTGTTTATTTGGCGAGTTGATAATGAACGGGTAGTAATCAGGGACCGGACATACTCGCCCAGGATCGGGCTTGAACGTTAGGAATTAACTTGACGTTTGATTTTGAATTGTCGATACTGCGTGAATTCTTTGAATCATCGATCGAATTCCCGGCCACAGGACAGGACCGGATAACAATACGATGCACACGGAGCACTCACTCAGGCGGGTTTGAGGTGGTGAGTTTAATCTTCGTGCCCGGTGATCGTTGCCGTTATCCGGT
>CALDYR010000036.1 GCA_937944405.1 uncultured Pirellulaceae bacterium | reverse complement strand
TTCATCCGCAGCCTTTGCGCGGCAACGTCGCGCGTGACTTGGTCTCCGATTTTAGCTGCCCGAGCTTCGATCGCTGCGAAAGGCGAGCCGTAATCTTCTTCCTAAGGAATTTCGCCCATCTGCTGAGCCAATTCCATCGATAACTGCCTGATTTGAGCCTCGAGTTCTGCCTTCGTTTTCATCCTTGACTACCCAGCAATATCCAGTTTGACAAACCTACATTGATCCTTCAGTGAAATTAAGACACAAAGCATCGCCTTTTTAACGATCTGCGCAAACCGCGACATACACCCCGTTGCTACTTTCAAGAACCAAAGGTACTGCCAACCTTCGAAACGGAGTTTGATCCTGAATTTCCCGTTGCGGTTCTGTAAATGCCGTGCTGTATTCTTTCTCATGTTCTGGGCGAACAACAGCGCTAAAAAACCAAGACAAATCCCAAACTGATCCTATTTGCATTTCCAGCAATTTGAAACGAAAACAGGGGCTTGCAACAAATCGTCACAAGCCCCTGTTTTTATCGAGTGGGGGTGACAGGAATTGAACCTGCACGCCCGTAAGGGCACTAGATCCTAAATCTAGCGCGTCTGCCAGTTCCGCCACACCCCCAAATCCCCGCTTCCGCAGGGTCCGCGATGATAATTGATCGGGACTTCTAAGGAAAGCCTTTTCGCAAAGTTTTCCAGGCTTTTCTCGAACGTTTTTGATAGGTTTTGTGATATTTTTCGGTCTTACCGTTAACGCGCGTCTGGCCGAACCGGTTTCCAACAGGTGACAACTTTTCGGGAGCCCATCATTTCAATTTCTTTGCCACAATACGCGCGGGAAGACCGGACTTGGCAACCTCCGTCAAGATCGCACTTTATGCGGATGGTTTGGCATGACCTGTTGTTCATGCACTACGAAGTTGACGCAGCGCATCTTCAGAAACTTCTACCACCGGAAGTGCAACTGGATACGTTCGGGCAAAAAGCCTACCTCGGCATCGTGCCTTTTCGTATGTCCAACGTCGCACCGCGTTACTTTCCTGAATTGCCATTGGTGTCTCGATTTCCCGAACTCAACGTGCGAACCTACGTCACGATCGACAACAAACCGGGCGTCTGGTTCTTCAGCCTTGATGCGACCAACCGACTGGCGGTTCGAGCAGCCCGTACTTTGTTTCATTTAAACTACGTCGACGCCGCCATCACATTCAAGAAGAATTCTCGTCCTTGCCCTGGCCAGTGGATCAATTACCACAGTGTGCGTGTCGATAGAAAAGCGTTACCGGCGGAGCTGCACTGTGAGTATCGTCCAGTCGGAGATTGGTACTTCGCCAAACCATCGACGCTGACCCATTGGTTGACGGCGCGATATTGTTTGTACACTTCGGATAAGAACGGAAACATTTATCGCGGGGAGATCAATCATAGCCCTTGGCGATTGCAAGACGCCCAATCAATCGTGCGCGTCAATTCGATGACCGATGGGTTGGGGTTGAACCTTTCCCAGCAACAACCCATCTTGCACTTCGCGTCATCAACAAAAGTCGTGGCGTGGCTGTTGGAAAAAGTAAAATCTAAGTAACGTTTTGAAACACTCGAAAGAGGGCAAGTTTTGCATGCCGGATACAGTTATCGGTGCTGCGGATAAAATTTTCCACCGTTTGCGGTATGATAGATGTTAATTTCAAGATTCCACAAAAATTCCAACATGAACTACTACCACCATAACTTTGGCGATGTTCAAGAGTATCTCCATCACCGTAAACCTTACTTATTGATTGAGAAAGTTGTGTCGGTCGATGAATCGACCGTTGTTACCAACGCTAATGTCGCCGGTGACGAGTTCTTCATCCAAGGGCATTTTCCCGGTGCTCCAATTTTGCCGGGAGCAATGATGCAAGAAATGTCAACGCAGTCTGCCGGCGTGTTGATCGCGGCGCGGTACAACCCGATGGAAGTCTTCAACACAGAAGATCCTTTTTTTAACGAATTTGCGCTGGGCGTGTTAGTCAAAGTGAAAAATGCGCGGTTCCGTGGGTTTGCTCGCCCAGGCGATCAGTTGGAAATCAAAGTGGTCCTCGAAGAGAAAGTTGGCGAGGTCTTTGACTTTCGTGGTTTAATCACGGTCTCAGGAAAGAAGATCATGCAGAATTCTTTCCAATTAACCAACATTGCCTCCAAAACACTTCAGGGCGCTTGATCCCCCTGGCTCGCTACTGCTAACGAATGACTAATGGGCAAATGATAGTCGTGTCATTGAGATAAATGATTTGCGAACGTAGGTTTGGTCGCGACCAAGATTTCCAGAATGGCGTTGCGGTCGTCATGATCAAGATGTGCGTACGGGTCATCGGTATCGCCTTCATATTCCAAAATTGTTCGCAGACGTGTGAAAACGTATTCCAGCATCGGCTGGGGCAGGGCGTCGAAAGACGGTGAGTAGATCAAATAGCTGCACGGGTGTTTGAACATTCGGGTTTGTAAATCAAATTGACGTAGACTGCGACGGGCCCCGTCGAACGGTCCTTGTTGTTCAAATTCTGTTTTAAAATTTGATGTCCCTTTGATCGGTGACGTCAACCGGAATTCGTCCTTGAACAGTAAATGATCGATCAAATTATCACCAGCCGCCGCGATACGGCGGCGCGTCGAATCACTGATGAAACCATCGGCGCGATCCAGCAGTTTGTTCATCAGTTGGTCATGGTGTTTCGATTGGCGGGCCGCATAAGCAGCTTTCGTGATGGCGTTGTGTGTTTGCGCCTGATGTTCCAAAACCATCATGGCAACGATATCACTGGAGTCGGTCAAATAATTTTCACGTCGAACGCGCCGAGGCAATTCCGTGGCGTTGGCATCTAAATTCAAATCCAAGTTGTTTTCATCGTTCTGGATGAACGCATTTCCCCGGTGGCGTAGGTCGCCGTGGGTACCGGTAATGTACCACCCACCAAAACGTTGCTCAAAATCAGTGGTCCAATCGGTCGTCGTGGTTCCTAATTCAAACCGCGGAAGCCCCCTGTCGGTTGCAAACACCGAACGCACCAAAAAACCGGGGACACTCTGCGTTTTTCGAGTTCCATGACAGCTAAGACAACTGTCGTCGCGTTGGAGTGCAGTGGCCAGTTCAACGGGATCGGCGTCAGCCGCCAAAGCATAAAAAACGGCACCGAGTTTCTCATCCACTGCTGATATTTCGATCCGATCGGCCTGAGGAATATAGGCCACATATACGTTATCGTTGAAATAGATCGCACGCGGGTTGCGAGGCGAAATTTGGCGAATCTGAAGACTCGTCTTTGAGAAGACTAACAATTGCGAATTTACTGGAACGTCCAGCGCTTCCAAAATGGATGACAACCAACCAAAATCGGCATTGTGGTCAAGTTTTTGCTCACCTGATTTTAGTTTACCGATCAGTTTGGCCACCGGATCATGGGACTGAGTCGCCGCATAAGCGATGGGCGGATCATCGAAATTCAGCGACTGCCCTCGCGCATCGGTGGTCACAACGCAAACCGCAATCAACATTGCCGCGATTGGATGGAATTTCATGTTTAACTCTCCGACGCAATTTTTATAACTTCGTAGGTTAACATCAGCTGCCCTTCGGCTTTCAAAGTCGTTTCGAAACGTCTTTTAATCGCGCGGAGGTCCGGTTTCGAGATATGATTTCTGGACGGATTGGCCTGCGCCGCCCCGGCGCCAATTTTCCGGACCGAATCAAACATTGCAGCCACACTGTTAAACGTAACATCTACCTCGTAAGATACGATTTCAATACGCTCAAACCCTGTCCGATGCAGCGCCGATTCGATCTTGTCGGTTGAATCAAAATCGTGAACCGCGTCGTAACCGAAGTCACCGAAGACATCCCGCCACTGCCTAAGCGTTGCCGGCCCAAAGGTATTGATCCACAGTCGACCGCACGGTTTTAAGACCCTCCGAATTTCTTCGATGACCTTTTGTGTAGAACACCACTGGATCGCCGCGTTGGAGATGACAACATCAAACGTATCTTTATCAGTTGGCAACGATTCGATGTCCGATTGCACCAATCTCAAAGAAGGCAATGAACCACATTTCTTCTGGGCTTCGGCCAACATCGCTTCAGAGATATCAAAACCAGTAAGATTCTCAAAACCTTCGTCGGCAAGCGCCTTCAACAGTTCGCCCGTGCCACACCCAAGGTCGGCAATCCTTGGAGAATCATGTTCAGCAAATGCACTTTGGGCAACATTGCGCAGGATTGATTTGCCAATCTTGCGCTGCAAAGAAGCCAACTCGTCGTAAGCGGCCGCGGCGCGATTAAAGTTCTGGATAATTTTAGTTTTAGAAAGTGGCATTGAGAAACGGGTCACTGGAGCAAGACAAGTTTGGATAATAAGCCCAAAACGAAAAATTGTTCACGCAAAAAGATGCCACTTCTTTGACTACTCCGCCGCCCAATTTCTCACTGCATCAACAAAGAGTTTGGGTTGTTCGATAAACGGTGCGTGCCCAGTAGCCAATTCTATCAGTCTACTACGATTGATCCTTTGGTGAAGGTCAATCCCGGCGGCGGCGGGAATCACACGATCCTCCTGCCCGACAATGACACACGTGGGAACTGAAACTTGTTCCACTTCCGCACGCAAGTCTGATTGTTTAAGAATACTTAGACCACTCTCCAACGTTGACCAGTTCGGCTGAGGGTATCGCATGATCGCGTTAAGGGTTGCTTTCGCCATCTTCCGCGCATCATTATCGGTGCCGGC
>CALDYR010000035.1 GCA_937944405.1 uncultured Pirellulaceae bacterium | reverse complement strand
CGGAGAGGTAGAGATGGACTTCGACGAACGATTGGTCATCGGTGTTGACTTTGAATGGGATATTAAAACCATTGAGGCGCGTGTGTAGGACTTTTAATGGTCCACGGGCCCCAGCAGGTCGTGGCGCTGCTGCCGCCGGTGGGGCGGTCGGTACGGTCGTCGATGGTTTGGGAACGTAGAAATCATTACGTTGCGCTATTCGAATCTGAGTTTGAGCCTGAGTGTGGGGGGATTGAGCCTGCGGTTGCGCCTGTGACTGTGCGCAGCACGTGCCCAAAACTGAAATTAAGGTCAGACATCGAAGAGCAGTCAAATTGACGATTGATTGATTCAAGCGATGATATAGTGCAAAAGAAAAAAGGTTGACCGGCGCGGCACGCACCCTGTGGGTGCAAAATCGTCCATCGTGATCAGCGCTGTTGAGTATCGCTGTCTATTTACCGTCGTGCGAGTTACATCGGTTTCAAGGGATGCGCTTCTGCGGGCGTTTTTGGCGGGCATTTGGGCTGCGGTGAATTGGACTGAACCAATCGATCGCTGACTTCGTAACACTCTCAGAATGAATCACTGCGAACGCCGGTGAGCTGATTGCTGCGATCAGTTTTCGAGAAAACGTTGGTTTTTTCCGTTTAAGAAAGGGCTGAGTGTTTTGGGCAAAATTGGATATAATCTGAATGCTGATAAATTTGTCACAATCAGATAGTGTTACTGGCCTTTATTGGAAGGGCAGTCGAACCGGTCGAGACTTACACATTCATTCTTTTGTCCAATATGGAAAACCTAAAACAACAGTGGCAGGATCTGGTGGAGATTCCTGGGGTATTGTGGATCGTCTATTCGGCGTTGCTGATCGTGATGGTATTGATCGCGGTGTATGTGGTCGGTTTTTTTAAGAACCTCGCCACGGGACAATTCACATCTGGACACGAAGAAGATTTTGACGTCATTCGCGAAATCCATGGAAGGGGAATGATCGCTGATGAAGAGTATGAACGCGCCAAAGAGTTACTGTCAGACAAAACCGATGCCGACGTCTTGTTGAATGTCAAGCACAACGACCCGGGGAAAGAATGATTGGTGTTAAATAATCACCAATTGGTTTGTCTTGTGACTGGTGCGGGGAGTGTTCCCGGTATTGCGATGGCACCAGATTTTCTGGCTAAAACGCGCTGGGATTACTTTGTGGAGAAGTGATAGCAAAAACGCTGAAACAAACAAGGAGCTCGAAGTTCGCGGGCAAGGAAGCACCTTTGTTCTGCGAAATCGTATCGCAGAACATAGTTCGAGCAACAACTGGGACGTACATCGGTTGGAATTAAACAAGCTTAAGGAGTGATAATGCCCGCAGGCAACGACTCGACGGGAAAGCACCGCACAGGTACTTCCAAGAAAAACGCGCACTGTTCTTTTTGTCGGAAAAATTACCGGGATGTAGGCCCCTTGGTCGAAGGACCAGCGGACGTTTACATCTGCGGCGAATGTATCGAACTGTGCCAGAGCATTCTGGAACAGGAACAACGTCGCCGAGGTCCGACAAAGCAGCTGTTCAACAAGATTCTCAGCCCGCGTGAAATCGTCGAGCACATGGATGAGTACGTGATTGGCCAACCTGCTGCAAAGAAGGTATTGGCTGTCGCGGTCCACAACCACTACAAAAGGTTGTCATTAGGCTGGGAGGGCGGAGATGTCGAGATCGACAAATCCAACATCATGCTGGTCGGACCTACCGGTTCGGGCAAAACGTTGTTGGCGCGAACACTCGCTAGAATCTTGAACGTTCCGTTCGCCATCGGAGACGCGACAACGCTAACCGAAGCCGGTTATGTGGGCGAAGATGTTGAAAACCTTTTGTTGAAGTTGCTGCATGCCGCAGATTTCGATGTTGAAGCGGCTCAACGAGGAGTAATCTATCTCGACGAGATCGACAAGATCGGCAAGACCAGCAACAACGTTTCGATCACTCGTGACGTTTCAGGTGAAGGCGTTCAACAGGCGCTATTGAAGATGTTAGAGGGTACCGTGGCCAACGTTCCACCGCAGGGCGGACGTAAGCATCCAGAGCAACAGTACATCCAGATCGATACTTCCAATATCCTGTTTATCTGTGGCGGTACCTTTGTCGGCATTGAAGATATCATCCGTAAGCGATTGGGTGAAAAGACGATCGGTTTTGGAGGCCGCGAGGGCTATCGAGAGGAAGCCACCACTGCTGAGATCCTTCCGCAAGTGACCACAGACGATATTCTGGAATTCGGGTTGATCCCGGAACTGGTCGGGCGTCTGCCGGTAACGACGGCGCTTGCTCCTTTAGGCGAGCCTGGATTGATTAAGGTTTTGACCGAACCGAAGAATGCTTTGGTAAAGCAATTCCAAAGTCTGTTCGAGATGGAAGGTTGCGATCTGACGTTCACCCCAGAAGCGTTGCGATTTATCGCTCATCGTGCAATGGAAAAAGAGACCGGTGCACGCGGTCTCCGTTCGATCATCGAACAGGTTGTCTTAGACATCATGTATGACCTCCCGGAACAACCGAAAGGTACGAAGTTCGTGATCGATGAACAAATGGTAAGGTCTAATTTAGACATTACCACTTTTCGGATGCCCGAAGCGAAAAGTGCTTAGAGCTTGTTAGTAGAGTCGCAGAGAGTAAAATTCAAAACGAAAAACTTTGGTTTAACGAAACCGAAGTCGATGTAAGAAGTAAACCCGCCGTTGAATCGCTTTGATTCAGCGGAGGGTTTTTTCGTGGCGCGTTTTCAACACAATCCCGCAATCCAAGCAATCGCCCCTCGTTAGAGCATGAAGTTTGCTCAACGCGCAATTGAAACGGGTGGTGCGGCAGCGGTTAACTCGTTGGTGCTTTGGGGCACAGCGACGCGATTTCAAATTTCATCCGGCTGGGTTCGCCAGGGGGCTCTGGCAGGATCGTGCGATCGCCCAACGACGCTGTTACGACGTCAAACTTCCCGAGCACTCGAATCTCGAAACAGAGTGTTTGATCCTAATGAATTTGCGGTCGATCATTGGTTCAGTAACGCCAAACACCCAAGCCCATAAAACGAATACTCAACATCATCGGCATCGTCCCATGCGGCGGCTTGGAATCCGCCACCGCTTAATTCCATGGAGTTGACAAACTGCGCAAAAAGTTCGACGTCCAATTCCTCAAAGGATTCCAGTTCGGTCAGCGTTAAACCACCGGTGAAAGAGCTGAGTAAATCCGCGATTGGAATGCGCGTGTTGGCGCGGATGCCACCTTCGTCGGTTTGCATCTCGCAAAGGTAATCCAGTGTCAGTTCTTTGAGATCGTGGTCGATCGTAGCCCCGGTGTGGTTGGGTTGATTGGAAATGATTTGCAGCGTCGCCACCGCTGCGGCGGTGGGATTGGTTCCCGCCCGTTTGCTGGCCCGAATTTCGCGCCAACCGCCCTCCGGATCCTGTTGGGATTTGAGAAATCGGACCACGTCATCGGCGTGAGGAATGGGACGTTCCAGTAATTGCATCACCAAGACCACCAAAAAAGTGTGGTAGGTGCTGCCGGCGTAACCCTCGGGAGCTTTGGCGTACCCGCCGTCATCACGTCTTAACATCTCAAGGAAACCAGCAACATTGGATTGCCAATCGGTTTCCGATTGAGCGAACACATCTATCCCGGCTGAGATTTTCAGCAGGTTCGCGGCGTAGAATAAGGAAAAAAAATCGACGATCGTTTGATGGGATTTCATTTGAAGCCGCAGGAAAGTGGCCGCCGATTCGGCCACCGGCCCATAAAGTTCGCCAAGTATGGAAAGGGCTCGTAATCCGAACGACGTGTAGTAAAGATCGCTATCGCCCATGCGACCGGCGAACCCGCCGTCCTGACGCTGAGCCTCCAAAAAATATCGTGTGTGAAGTTGTCGCTGTGCTGCTGGCAGTTGCCCAAGTCCAGTCGCCAAGCGGATCGTCAATTGTTGCAAGTAAATCGACATCAGGCGTTTTCGACGATTCCGGTGGCCAAAAAAGGTGAAATGGCGTCGATGAAAACTGACGGCGTGGGAATCGATTCGGGTTTTTTACCGTGTTCGAACAAACAGCAAACGGTGGTCAGGGAACCCTGGGCAACTTGGGTTTTCTCGCGCAGAAAATCGAAAGAATAAGTCACGCTTTTGGTGCCAATTTTGGCCACAGAAACTTCGATATCGATCGTTTCTTCGAATTTGAGTGCGACTTTGTAATCGCAGTTTGCATTGACGCGCGGCCAGCTGATTTTCTGCCCTTCGACCTCGCAGATTACGCCCATTCCCACCGAACGCAAAAATGCATGTTCGGCTTGTTCCATGTACGCAAAGAAATTGGAAAAATGGACGATGCCTGCCATGTCAGTTTCGCGGAACTCTATTCTTCTGCGGTGCGTGAAAGTTTGTGACATGTTGGATGTTTGCGTCGTCGAAAATAAGTTCTAAACTTTGATCGGCGGTCGACCGAATCGTTGTCTTTGGCAGATGACGTGGTGAGAAATCAGGTTTCAACTACCGGTCATTGAGAAGGAATGATAGGTGCCGCTACGAAGTCTGATTGCGGTCCAGCGTTGGGAGTGGGCGGGCGTGATCGGAAAGATCCCTACAGGTTTCATTTCGGATGACCGGGGAATAAAGTCGTTATCAAACGTTCAGACCATGAAACGGATAATCATCGTAAGGATGTTGGTGAAGGCCAATTGCCGAATGACCAACGAAAAATGCAGAGACCTGCGCCTCTGCATTTCGGAATTCAATGGTGGTTGATCGGATGTGCGACCCTCGGACCCTCGACTGCCGCATCAGTCGCCAACGTAAGGCAGCAACGCCATGAACCGAGCGCGCTTGATTGAATCAGAAACCGCGTGCTGCGAAACGGCGGTACAACCGGTTTTGCGGCGACCGACGATTCGGCTGTGACGGTTGACCAATTTCTTCAACAGTTCAACGTCCTTATAATCAACATACATCGGACGAGGACGCTCGCCGTCGACGAACAAAGGATCTTTACGAACTGTTTTTGTCTTGACCTTGGCTTTGCGGCGAGACGGTCTTTTTTTGAATGGAGGCACTTTGCTAAAACTCTTCTAACAACGGTTGATTTAAACTGCTTGTTTGGGCCACGTATTATGCCAATTGATCGAAAAAACACAATAGAAAAACTCAAACACCGTCCGGAACGGTCGCTCGTCAGGCTTTTAATCGTCTAAAAACCCGTTTTTGTTCGCTATTTCCGACAAAATTCACCGGTAACCAAGTGCAACGTCCTTACAAAGAAGAGTCTCTCAACGCCACGACCCACGGCTGCGGGTTTTTGCTCGCCGCCGCAGGGACCGTTTGGATGATTTTTCGTCTTGAGCAAAAAGAGACGCTAGAGGGGGCGGTATGGTGGGCGTGTATTGTTTACGG
>CALDYR010000034.1 GCA_937944405.1 uncultured Pirellulaceae bacterium | reverse complement strand
CTGCCAGCCACAACGGCAATTTATCGTCAGCGGTGGTTTGGTGGATGAGACCTCGCCATTGAAGTTCGGCAAAAATATCTTGCATTGTCGGTCAAAAAAAGGGTGAGTCCGTGGGGGCAATTTTAAATACCCCAAGCGCTTAATTTAAAGCGGTCGATAATACAGCGATGGGCAATATAACCTGTTTTTCTACCCCTGACGATTAGAGGCGCCGATTGATTTTCACCTGTCCATTTCACCTGTCCATTTGAGCGGGGTTTCAACCTATTGGGTTCCACGTAAGATCATGTCTATGGTCGATCGCGCGTCACAACTACGGAGTTCGTCGTCTTGGGTGGCCGGAATGGCGTTCACGTCGCCGTGGCTCTTGGGGTTGGTGGCCCTGTTTGCGTGGCCCTTCGCGGCGTCTTTATATTGGAGTTTTTGCACATTTGACATCATCAACCCGCCACGGTTTGTGGGCGTCGAAAATTACCAACGTTTGGCAGCAGAGATCGCCAGTGGCCGGGGAGCCGGAAAAGCGCTGATGAACACGGTTTACTACGCGCTGCTTTCGGTGCCGTTGTCGGTAGTGTTGGGCGTATTATTAGCCGTCGTGTTGTCAGCGCAGGTACGTGGGCAAGCGTTTTTCCGGACCATTATTTTTTTGCCGTCGGTGATTCCAGTGGTCGCCAGCAGCGTGCTGTGGATCTGGATGCTCGACCCCGACGGCGGGTTGATGAACCTGATTTTAGGTTGGTTTGGCGTGCCACCGCAGAATTGGCTGAATCAGGCCCGGCCTGCGGTCAGTATCGAGGGCGTAGCCCAAATCGGCGGCTGGTTGACCGGCGGCCCGTTGCTGCTGATGGGCAGCAAAGACGCGCTGGTTTTGATGACGCTTTGGGGGGTAGGGAATTTCGTGGTCATTTATCTCGCGGCGATCAGTGACATTCCCGCTACGCTTTACGAAGCGGCCGACATCGACGGAGCCTCGGGAGTTCGTAAATTGTTGCACGTGACGGTCCCGATGTTATCACCTGTGATTTTCTTTAATCTGGTGATGGGGCTGATTCGCAGCGTGCAAACCTTCACATCGATCTATGTGCTGAGCGCGGGCACCGGGCAGCCGGGAGAATCGTTGATGACCGTTTCACTGCGATTGTTCACTTCGGCATTCGCAGATTTCGAAATGGGGTACGCCAGCGCGATCGCTTGGGTCATGTTTGTTGGGTTGATGTTTTGCACGGTGTTGTTGTTTCGGACGTCGAAGTCGTGGGTACATTACCGTCAGTAATCAAACGTGGAACGAACAAGAATTGTAGGTCGCAAATTGCAAACAATGTTTTTCGGATTTGGAAATTGAAAATTATTAGTCGAAAGTTTGTATTCTCTGGCGGCTGGGTTTTGGGCTGTGCGGTGGTCGTTTTTTTTCTTTTCCAAAGTTACCGCCACGCCGATCGGTCTGATGCTGCAGCGGCAAAAGGCCGTGAAGAAGTCGTCTTCTGGCATTTCTGGGGCGGGGAGGATCGCACGATCGTGGACGGTATCGTTGATAGATTTAACGATTCCCAACACCAGTATTTTGTTCGCGCTATTGCGATGCCGGGGAACAACCTGCAAGCCAAACTATTTTTAGCGGTTGCCGGAGGTGACCCACCGGACATCGTCAATCAAGACGACCCCGTGTTGGCTGATTGGGCCAAACGCGGCGTGATTCAACCGCTTAAAAACGTGGCCGCCGCAGCGGAGGTGGATCAGGTCAAGCAATCGTTGCTGGCTCCGGCGAGACGTTTATCGGTGGTCGATGGAGCGCTGTTTGCGGTCTGTAATGGATTGGATATTCGAACCCTGCTGTATAACCAAACCGCGATTGACGCCGCCGGGCTTGCGGTGCCTCAAACGATTGCACAACTGGACGCGATCGCGGAACACTTTTGGCCCAGCGTCACCGATGGACCGCCGCCACGTTTGCACAGCCCGGTGGGTTACCTCCCCGACAGTCGTCGATTGTGGGCTTGGGGGCCGGCCTTCGGAGCCGATTTTTACGACCCACAAACCAAGCAATGTAAGCTCGATTCGGCTCCGGTCTTGGCGGCGTTAAAATGGATGGTGGGATACAGTCGGCGTTACGGAGCAGATAATTTAGCATCCTTCGGTCAAGGTGATCAGTCGTTGCCGGGACAAACGTTTCCGTTGTTGCCGGTTGATGATGACGCCGTTGTCGGGCGCTATGTCGTGATCATGGATGGACAGTGGCGCGTGCGCGATGTTGCCGCGTTTCAAAAACGCCGGGCCGATTTAGGACTGCCAGAGGTTAAGTTTGGTGCTTGCCCATTACCCGTTCCCACCGGTGGGAGCGAATTCAACGGAAGGGATGCAAACGGGCAACCTCAACCTCAACCTCAATCTCAATCTCAATCGCCGGGGCGCAAGGACGCCGGGTGGGTTAATGGGAATTTCTTTGTCGTGCCCACCGGTGCGAAATGTCCTCGCGGGGCATGGGAGTTTGCGAAGTTTTGGATTGGCCAGAGCGCATTTAGCGATGCCGAAAGCGCGGCTGACGGGTATGCCCAAGGGGGCTGGATTCCCGTCACCCGGGAGGTCGCAGAATCGGCAACGTACCGTCAGTACGTAACGGAGAATCCTTTGATGGAAACATTTGTGCGTTTGGCCAGTAGTCCCCATCAATATCCAATCCCGGTCGTTGTGGGGGCCGCCCTGTTGAAGCGCGCGGTAGAGAATATGACTTATGATGCAATGATAAAAAACAATGCCGACGACACAGACGATAAAGCGATCGCCGCGCTGTTGAAACAACGTAGCGCTGAAGTGATCCGACGGCTGAAAGTAATGCAGGAATTAACATTTTGAAACCGTGCGAAAAGATTTTCACTTACGCTGTTTTAATCTTCTGCGCCGCAGTTTTCGCGCTGCCGATGTTGGTGATGATCAGCGGTTCGTTGCAATCGCCTGAACAGTTAGCACGAAATCCGTATTCGATTCCCACAACGTTGCGATGGAGTAACTACGCCGACGCCATCAACAGCATGCCGATGTTATTGTATCTGAGCAATACGTTGCTGTTGTGTGTGGGGTGCGTCGTGGGGACGACATTGTCATGCAGCCTGGTGGCCTACGGACTGTGTAAAATTGACTTTCGCGGACGCAAGTTATTGATGATGTCGGTGCTGGCGACGATGTTGCTGCCGTGGCAAATTATGATGGTGCCTCGGTTCGTTTTGATTCGTGAAATCGGTCTGTATAATTCGCTATGGGCAATCATTGGTCCCACTTTTTTGGGCGACGCGTTTTTCATTTTTTTACTGCGGCAATTTTTCGTTTCGATTCCCGAATCGTTGCTCGAAGCCGGTCAGATCGACGGGCTGGGGCATTGGGGGCTTTTTCGACGCATCGTGCTGCCGCTGTCATGGCCGGCGATCACGACGGTGGCCTTGTTTCAGTTTGTCCAAACGTGGAACGATTTTGGGGGGCCACTTTTGTATTTGAGCGATCCCGATCGCTTCCCGCTGGCTTATGGATTGGAACGATTCGTCAGTTCTTACGCTGACCAAACGCATTTGCTGCTGGCGGCGTCGGTATTGTTCACGGTGCCGATCATCCTCCTGTTTTTTCTGGCTCAGAAGATCTTCATCGAAGGGATCGCAACCACCGGCGTCAAAGGATAAACGGTCCCGGTCGACGCGGGTTGCCAAACGAGCGATTTAATAGGCTAAATTGAGCTTGGAGGGATCGGGGATGTTTCGAAATCGGTAAAAAGTGATTAGATTCTTACTCTATAAATACAGCTGCCGAAACTCAATTTTTCGACCTTATTATTATGCCTCTTATTGTTCAGAAGTTTGGCGGTACCAGCGTTGCCGACCCACAAAAAATCCTTGCCGCGGCACGTAAAGCCGTCCGCGCTCACCAGCAAGGCAATCAAGTTGTCGTCGTTGTCAGTGCGATGGGAAAAAACACCGATAGGCTGATCGAGTTGGCCAAACAGATCAGCGCCAAACCCGCGGCGCGCGAAATGGATATGTTGCTGTCGACCGGTGAACAAGTCACGATCGCGCTGATGGCCATGGCGGTGGACTCGATGGGGTACGATGCGGTCAGTTTAACCGGCGGCCAGATCGGCATCAAAACAGACAGCTCCCACACCAAAGCGCGTATTCATTCGATTGCGACCGAACGCATCAAGGGGTTGCTCGATGAGGGCAAAATCGTAATCGCCGCCGGATTTCAAGGCATCGACGACGACCTCAACATCACGACGCTCGGCCGCGGCGGTAGCGACACGACGGCGGTCTCTTTAGCGGCGGTTTTGGGGGCCGACCAGTGTGAGATCTACACCGACGTGGACGGCATCTACACAACCGACCCAAGGAAACTGCCTGATGCGAAACGGGTCAGCCAAGTCTGCTATGACGAGATGCTGGAGCTGGCAAGTTTAGGGGCCGGGGTGATGCACAGCCGTTCGATTGAGTTTGGAAAAAAATTCAATGTGCCCATCCATGTTCGTAGCAGCATGAGCGACCAACCGGGCTCACTGATTGTCGATGCGACCGATGCGTCGGAGCGTCCCGTCAGCGGCGTCGCGCTGACCCGCGACGAAGCGCTGGTCACGATTGTCGCCGTGCCTGATGTACCGGGGACGATTCACAAACTCTTCGCACCGATTGCAGAAAAAAAAATCACCGTCGATATGATCGTGCAGAACGTATCATCCGATGGCAAAACGGACATCAGTTTCACGCTGCCGACGGAGGAGCTATCGGACGCGATTAGTGCGATCGAAGAAGTTTTGAGAACGCTTGGTGGACGCGTGGGGCTGACCGACGAAAGCGTTTCCAAGGTTTCTGCAGTGGGGCTGGGGATGGCCGAACAGGCTGGCGTTGCCAACCGCATGTTCCGCACATTGGCCGACGCCGGGGTCAATTTGCAGATCATCACAACCAGCGAAATCAAAATCTCGGTGCTGGTCAAACGAGATATCGCGATGGAAGCGCTGCGCACGATCCATAGCGAATTCAGTTTGGATCAGGTCCAGTATACGCCCAACACCAGCGTCGCAGCGGCCAGTCGTTCAACCCAAGACGCTGAAAAGGTGCTCGATGTAATTAATCGCTTGCAGCAATCGGGGATGGAGGCACTGATGATCGATTCGATTTCTTTGGATCAAACGCAGGCTCGAATTACGCTGCAGAAAATCCCCAACCAACCCGGGTTGGCAGCGGGGTTGTTTGAACGCATTGCCGCGGCGGGGGTGTTTGTGGACATGATCATCCAGAGTTACGGCAGCGATCAAAACGCGGATATCACTTTCACCGTAAAACGTGATCAGTTGGCCGCCGCGCTAAAAGTGGCTCAAGCGGTGTGCGATGAATCCGGTTGTGCAGGAGTCGATCACAAAGAAGAAATCGCCAAACTTTCGGTCACCGGAATCGGACTGCGTAGTCACACCGGCGTCGCGATCGCACTCTTTGAGGCGCTTGCCAGTGCCGGCATCAATGTCGAAATGGTGAACACTTCGGAGGTGCAGGTCAATGTCGTCATTGATGGCAGTGCCGGGGAATCGGGGTTAGCCAAACTCAAGGAAGCCTTCGCCGATTCCTTAAAATAAACCGCCCGCGGCACAGCCCCACTCCCAGTGTCTTAATGCGAAACCAAATCGCCCAACCAATTACGCCAACCGATTGATAGCGGCCTTGATCGCTACCTTGGTGCGGCGGAGTTTGCGACTACAACCACAATGCTTTTTTTGAAATCTCCCCCCTATGACCAACGTAAAAACCGAGAACACAACTGAGACCATCAAGTGGGTCGGTGGCACCGATGGGCATCTGGATTTGATCGACCAAACGTTGTTGCCCAACGCGCTCAAGCGTCTTGCGTGTCATGACATCGAAACCGTTTGGGAAGCGATCAAAATGCTGCGCGTGCGTGGAGCACCCGCCATTGGTATCGCTGCGGCGTACGGTGTTGTGGTGGGGCTGCAGCAGGCCGCCGACGACGATGCGGATGCTTTTTGGCGGACCTTTGATGAATCGGCTGATTACTTGGCGACCAGTCGCCCGACGGCAGTAAATTTGTTTTGGGCGCTGGACCGACTGCGTGCGTTGGCGGGCACATTAAGAAACGGTGACGTCGCCCAAGCCCACAGCGCGTTGCTGGCCGAAGCTCAAAAAATCCACGCCCAAGACCGTGAGATGTGTCATGCGATCGGTCGCTATGGCGCTGATTTGCTTCAGGACGGACAAGGGGTACTAACGCATTGCAACGCCGGAGGTTTGGCGACCGCGGAGTACGGGACGGCGCTTTCGGTCTTCTTCACCGCCCAAGACCAAGGGAAAAATCTGCATGTGTTTGTCGACGAAACTCGGCCCCTTTTACAAGGAGCCCGATTAACGGCTTGGGAACTGATGCAGCGGAAAATCAAATCGACTTTGATTTGCGACTCGATGGCGGCCCAGGTAATGCGCGAGAAGAAAGTGCAGGCCGTCGTCACCGGCGCCGACCGCATCGCGGCCAATGGCGATTCGGCGAACAAGATCGGCACGTATTCTGTGGCGGTGCTGGCGAAGGCTCACGGAATCCCGTTTTATATTGCTGCCCCCAGCAGCACGTTTGACCTTTCGATTGAATCAGGAGAAGAAATTCCGATTGAACTACGCAATGCCGAAGAAATAACCAACGGTTTTGGCAAACAAACTGCGCCCACCGGCGTCGAGGTTTACAACCCGGCATTTGATGTCACACCAGCACAATTCATCGAAGCGATCATCACCGAACGCGGAGTGATCAAATCGGTAACCAAAGCCAACGTGTTGGCAATGATTGGAAGTTCTACCGACGCGGTTTGATCCCTTCTTAATCGGAACGAACGAATGCTTGATTGATTGATTACGCTAAAGTGGCGATGGTGAAAATTTGCGGTGCCCAATCACGGCAGGGCGACTACCCCGCGACATATAATCTGGGATGGGGAATAACGGCAGTCGTTTGACTATTTCATTCGGAAGCACTTCGTTGAAACGCCCGGCTTTGGTTCACACAACCAATTGGAAGCAACCGATCCACACCGCAGTGAACCAGTCCGTCCGTTGGCCGACATCCAAGCCATGCTGCGTGTGCCCCCTGCCAAGATCGCACCTGACGTGACGTCTAACCCAGCGGCGCCACGGTAATCGGTTTCGTTTTGAACGGGTTGGGAACGTTGCTTTGTAGCCAAGTGAAAGGGACCGCTGTGATTTTAAGAGGGAGACGCTGGAAGGTACAGGCGGTTTCTATTGCCCTTGAAAAGATTGACACCACTTTCGGCATATTTCTACTCGTGCCTTGCTTATTCAATGTCGGTTGTTGCCGCCCGGCGAGTGATTACTGCCTGTCCCCCCCCCTCTTTGGTGCCGTCAACCGTTTTGGCCGCGTTCAATGCGCGTCGGCAGCGCATAAAAAAACCGAAAGCAGCGGCAGCCTTGAAAAGGTTGACGCCACTTTCGGCATGTTCCGAATCGTATTTTACTAAGTCGGTTTCGTTTTTGGCTCTTGGCACCTTACTCTTGTTCAAACTTCATTTCATGTTTTAGGGATAACAGAGGTTACCGTTATCGCCAGTTCACGCAGAACCAACACAAACACAATTCTCCTTAGTTAGCTGTTTCTAAGGATGAATCTGGCATCCCTCGTCTCATTTTGGAATCTACGTAACGTGTCTCTCAATCTATCGAAATAAAACATTGTGGGTCGATACGCGTCAAAGAAAGGCACATTTGTCTGACCTATAAAGTAAATGAGAAGCTCGTCACTCAAAAAACCAAGTTCCGAGTTAAGTGCCTCTGTAGCGCGAATGATATTTCTTCTTGCCCGCCCCAATCGTTGGATTCTATTTGCTCTTGACCGCGATGGGGCCCGCCGCTGTCTCATATTCAAAACCGTGATTGCTCGCTGAACTGCGTTTATTCTGTCTACTGATGCGTTCACGAAGTTTATTGAATCTCGCTCAAGCCTCACAGCGTCATCGACACTTTCTTGAGCTTGAACAGAAGTCGCAGATGACAGAGCGAAGGTCAAAAACAGCACCGGAATTATAAACAGGGGATTCTTCATTTAAATTTCTCCTTTGTTGAGGTAATCGAAAAACGTTCACCCAAATCTTGGGCGAACTTGTGAAGATCGTAGCATAGTTAGCTATGTTACAAAAGTCAGTTTGTGGCGATCCTGAGATAGCGCTAGATGATTGCCATTTTAACAAGTTTTGACAATTCCTCTGTATTTGATTGCGGTCTTCTTAGATCTGGAAAAGACACGGCGGCGCTTACAATCGTGCCAGCAATGCACCAAAGTTCTGAGTCAATTTCCTCATCGTCGCTGAAACGAGCCAGCAATCGCTTGCGAACTTAATCAAGCCTACCGTCAGCATTCACGAATCAAAACGGTTGCAAACTGTTTTCCATGGACCGAACTCTTCAGGGACATCGCGTCTAGGAGCGCCGGTGCGAACGCCCCAGAAAATCTCATCGAGCAAATCTCTAAAATTTCGTGGTGGGCGACCAGTCGAAGCTGGGTCAAGTAAAAGGTAACCGTTCACAGCGACCATCGCGTCATGTGCGGTTGACTATTTTTTTTGACTTTCGTCTTCGCGCACGGCGGACGCGTTTTTGACCTGCGGCCTGACGACGCTCGTCTTTTCGATAAACGCGGATCGCTTCAGGGTGATCGGTCTTCCAAGCATGCGGGACCAGCAATGCCCAATCTGTCTCACCAGCAAGGACGCGACGTAAGACAACTTCTAAATACGCATGCACGCCCAAGTCATTGCGGATCACACTACCGATGATCGTCATCAAGCTCCGCGCTTGCCGGTCGAGCGACTTCAACGCGATGGCTTGTGCAATCTGCTGCATGCCTGTTTCGCCAAATCGCTTGCGGAAGTCGACCATCAACGAAGCGTCAAACGGACGCGTCTGCGTGAACTCGGGCTTTCCGATGAAGAACTGCAAATAGGGGTTTTCGCGAATCGTCTCAACCGTCTCGCGGTCGGTCAGCCTGAGCCGTTCCTTGATAATCAGCGCTCCCAACGCCACGCGCGCGGGAACGATCGGAGCCCCAAAGTCTTGGCAAAGATTGGCGTGATAGATTTTTTCGGCCAGCTCCCACGGCACCAGCGTGGCCAGCTTGACCCATCGGTTATCGGGATTCAGCTGACCGCTG
>CALDYR010000033.1 GCA_937944405.1 uncultured Pirellulaceae bacterium | reverse complement strand
AGTCCGGACGCCAGCGATTGATCAACTCTTGTTCACGAATCAGCGCTAAAAGTTCATGCGAAACGGGTTCCCAGACCAAGCGTTGGCTGTGGCGGACGATACGTCCCATTTTGGGATCCGATGGCGTTTTGGCGAAATAGGAAAGTAACCGTTTCCTCAGTGCTTTGGATTTGCCGACGTAGCAAAGCTGATTGTTTCGGTCCAACCATCCGTAAACCCCTGGGGTCAGCGGGCAGCGCTCACGAAGCAGCAGGCGCGCGGCGATTCGGTCGTCCGGTATTTCCCATCCGTCGACGCTGTCCTGCTGTGTGCTGCCGAGGGCCGCGGTGGTCAGCAGCGAACCGCCGAATCCGGCGAATCCGGTGGGCTGTTGGGGAAGCAATTCGTGCATTTCGTTCTCTGTGCGACGCAATCCTTTACTGGTTGACGTTGAAGGCCAGCTGAAAGTTTATCTTCCGCGTTTATCTTCCGCGTTTATCTTCTAACACCAGTCGATTTCTCACTCGTACTCTGTCGATAGATAGAGAATTTCAAATTCTGTCTGTCGCTACCTGGCAGCCGCCACAGCAGTCATCCCAACGGGCCGGATGCTGTTCATCAATGTTAACCGGCAATCGGTTGTACAGCTCACTCCAAACGCACTTGTCGCCGTCAGAAATTGCGGTTGGGTGAATTGCGAGTCGGGGATCAATTTCGACCAGCGAACGGTAGGACGCGGTTTGTTTTAGCCCCAACTTCAAATGGGTTTCACGCTTCGTTGCATGGTGTGAATTGAAAATCCGCTAAGGATCGCGGGATTTATAATTTCCGAGTTTTCAATCTAGCGATTTTTTTCGCTTAACCGCCAGCCGAAGGCTTAAGCGTTTGCGGCGTTAAAACATGTACGCCCGGTAACTTCTATCTCTGTCGGCTCACGGTTAAACATAAAAACGCTCGCACAAATGGGGCATCACCTCAATCCCCACCTTGTCTTTCCAGCGTTCCGTACCCGAGACGCCCTCCTTTCCGGAGCCTCGGATCTCCCAAGAACGTTTCTTCCACGTGAACTGGTGTCCTTCGAGCATCGAAAATTCAATCAACTCTCATCTGAACGACGATATAACGGCAATGGTTCTTCTCGGCACTTTGTTGCATCGCGCACGCCCGCAGGTTACCGTTTCCAGTGCCTCGTTGGGGGTGCCCCTAGATTCCCGTAAACACAACTGATGGGAATGCAGGCGAATCCCATTATAAATTCCAAACTTGCCACTCCCCCCCGGAAGAACCAGTTACTCTTGAACCGGTTCCCAACACAAGGTGAAATCTCAAGCGGAAGTGGCGAGGCAATTGCCACCAAGGCAAAAATGACGCTCAGAAGATCGCACGGTTTCAAGCCTCTTGAGGTCGACGAAAACGCGCTACCTCATGAATTGGGGACATTTCCTAAATAAGATAACGCTCACCGATTCTAGTAACGAGTGGATGGTCTAGGCGGTTTGCGTAGAGCCGCCGCAAACTGCACAACCAACGCCGCCACAACCACATCCTCCCGACGTGTTATCGTTCACCGTTGAACCTGCCACCTCCGTAAAGCTGGTTGCTTGAGGTGCGTCGGTTCGTGTGAGCGTACTACGCCGAATCACGTCAATCTGCCCCTGGGTTAAAGCAGCAGAACGGCCGCTGGAAGCTAAAAGGTTGTTGCTACCGGGCACATGCGAAAGCCCGAGATTATGTCCAATCTCGTGTGCGACGACACGCGCGATAGCATCTCTGCCTGAGGCGGTTGCTAAAAGGTTATCCCCGTTATGCAACGCGATGCCACTGCCTCCGACGAAGGCCAAACCATTGGTCGTGAATTCGCTGACATTTCCAAAAGCAGGGACTCGTTCGACCACGTAAAGATCAATAACATTTGGGTCACTACTGCCGAAGCCAGCCGCATCACCTGCGTTAACGATCCTGTTGAGATCTGATGAAGTACGCGTGCCTGATCCAAACCCGACGTTGACTCCAGTGTTATTCCAACGCTCGGCTGTGAGAAATTCGACATCCACCCCGGCCTGTGCAAAAATATCATCGACACGCTGCAAAATTTCAGCTTGCTGAGCCGCGTTACCGAAGAACGCAGCGACGTTCGAACCATCGGTGTTAGCGGCAATGATTGGCTGAACAAAGATTGTTTCGAGCGTGCCGTTGGTATTGGTATTGTTGTTGGTATTGGTATTGTTGGTCGACGCGACCAGATCTGCGGGGGCAAAGGCACCGTCCGCGAAAAAGAGTTCCTCAATGCCAAAGACAACATCCCTACCGCCAAAAGTTTGCCCACGTGAGTCGTTGACAACGAAACGAGCATCTCCATCTGTAACTCGATACAGACGCGAGTTCCCTGAATGGTTTGAACGATCCAAACCGGCGCCCCCGATAATGCGATCATCACCAAATTGGCCAGAGATATCGTCGTCACCGTCGTTACCGTAGAGCACATCCCTGCCGGCGTTTCCAACAATGAAATCGTTTCCGTTTTGACCAAAGATAACGTCGTCACCACTGTCGCCGATCACGATGTCATCGCCGTCACCTGCGAAAATCCGGTCATTACCGCCGCCGCCGGAAACTTGGTCGTCGCCACGCGCTGACGCGATCACGTCGTCGCCGGCTCCGCCGAGGATTCTGTCCTCATCAAAACCACCAAAGATGAAGTCGTTTCCACTCCCCCCCTGCAGCAAGTTTTCACCGGAAACGCCAAGCACCCGGTCGGCCCCATCTCCACCCTCGATTTGGTCGTTTCCAACTCCCGCGATCAGTAAATCGTCACCCTCGTTTCCGAAAACACGATCATCGCCCTGATTCCCAACAAGCCGATCGTTACCGCGGCCGCCGACCAAAGTGTCGTTCCCGGGACCACCTAACGCAGTCGCGGGAATCGATGTCAAATTTCGAAAAAAGTCCTCGCCAAAGCGACCGACAAACCGAAAATTGGTGACTTGAGAAGCCAAAAACTGGCGCGTCGCGAACCCGCTTTGCGTTACCGTTATCTGCCCGCCAACTTGAGTCACTTCCGCTACGTCGTTGCCATTGGTTCCGTCAATGAGCACCACTCCGGTAGCAGCATTGAAAGAGATACCCGCAAGCAGATCTCTGTTTTCTAGTGCGGCGTATTCCACCCCCTGACGGGACCGTGTTGGACGGGAATGTTTTGAGCGGGACTTTGATTTAATAGTAGACATATTGATCGCTTTCGGGCTGTGGCAACGGTCTGAAAGTGGAAGCGGCCCAGAGCGCGGCAATCCGATCATACGATAGTAAACCGGAAAGAAAATCTAAAAACTTGGAATTTCGCAAAAAACATTTAACGTGCGGCCGACTACGCGAAAGATGGTTGCAGACGTTTCCGACGCGCCTCCCACGTGAGCCATTTCACAAATCCCTGGTCCTGCAAACACGCACTCGGTGCGGCTGCCCCGTGGGCACCGTGGTGATGGTTAGATCTACGGTGGCAAACTCACATCAAGCGCGTTCGAATCTCATTGAACACGGTAGTGGGGTATTATTTCAGCGGTCCGCTTTAGATTTCACGTTCTTGTTGGGGAACAAAAAACTCTTCGTTCTGTGAGCTAGGTCTCGTTTTGATCCTGATTGGCAATGGGTTGGTACGGAAAGTAACGGTCGGGAGCATTCACTTGCTTAAGCGAATCAAAATTATGGAAACAATGACCCAACATAGGCCTCAGAAACGAATGTCTGAGTAACAACTCTTGTGTCAGACTGTCATGATTTAAAAGCATGTTGCTAAACGAAATTGACGGCTTGATTCTTTCCAACCAACTTTAATGGGATTTAGACCAATGGTTAAAAAGTTACAAAAAAGAAGAAAATCTGGCGGCAGCTCAATCGCGATGCACACCGCACTTGAGGCTCGAAAAATGCTCGCCGGTGACGTTGGTGTTTCGCTTGACGCTGGTGCTTTAACGTTCGTCGGGTCGTTCGGTGCGGATTCTGTCCAAATTGTTCAACAAGGCGATTCGGTGTCCATTTCAGGTTTGGACGGCACCACAATCAATGGGCAAGAAGGCCCGTTCGTGGTCGAATCTGGGGCTCGGGACTTAAGTTATCGAGGCGTGCTGCGTGGAGGTGACGATGTCCTCTCGGTTGAGGGACTCGATACCACCGGTTCGGTTCGCCTGTTCGGTAGCAATGGTGATGACTCGATTAGTGTAGAGAACTCGCAGATTGATGGGGTATTCGGGGTCTTCGGAGGCAACGGCAACGATGAGTTCTCGATTTCAGATGCTGATGTCAGCCGTCAAGTGGTCCTCGGTGGAGGGGGTACAGATTCGTTGACGTTAGCGGGAGACAATTCGGCCGGCTCTGAGCGTGTGGAAAGCGTTGAAGAAACCATCGTTGACGAAGGTGACACCGATTCGAACTTTATCGGTTTGGATGTAGACGGCGGGAATGTCACGATCACTGGCACCAATGGGAATGATGGCATCATTGTTCACAGGATCCCAGGTGGTATTCGTGTCGCTCTCTCTCGTGTTACCGGCAACGTGTTTGAAGACGGCACGACATCCCGCACCATCCAGCTTGGTGACAACGGCCTTGAGTCGTTGACGCTAAATTTGGGTGAAGGCAATGACGGCGTCTTCATCAGTGGTGTTAACGGCGACAGTGTCAGCATTGATGGTGGTGACGGAGTCGATTCAGCCGTTTTCCGTGGCTCTGACTTTGCGGCCAACGATTTTGATAACCTAGAAACTGTTCGTTAGGGTTTAGGATCACAGCGACCGCGATAATGGATATTGCAGAGAGGTGCTGTGTCAAACCAGCACCTTTTTGCTTTCTTCTTTCATGGTTTCAAGCAGGGAAACGGCGTCACCGAATTTCAGTTACTTAGTTATGATAAACTGCCGAACCTCCGAGGTTGGAAACTCGGCCAGGCGCGGCGAGGACGACTCATAAACAGCGCGATCAAAGGTAAGGTGATGCCCAGTAAAAACAGTAGTAAGAAAAACATCAGCGAGGTCGAAACTTCGGAAGATCGTTCGCGGGTGAAAACGATCGTGTTGGCGGCAATCGAACTCGCCCCGTCAAAGCGTAATCATTTTATCGAAACCGCGTGTGGTGATGACGAACATCTGAACCAACAAGTGAGAAACCTGCTGAGTATTTATGACTCCAATCAACCCACGATGCTCGACCAAGACTTTGGTCGGATTCTTGCCACCGAATTAAACGACGTCAGTGCGCCAACAGTCTTCGGGAAAGATAGCTCGGGTGCGAAACGGAGTTTCAGGTTAGGCCGTCAATTAGGTTCGGGTAGTTTTGGTAAAGTTTTCCTTGCCTCTCAGACGGCACCCGTTGAACGCGAAGTCGCGGTCAAACTGCTGCACAAGGAAAGTGTTTCCAGTATCGTTGCGGATCGTTTTTTAGCCGAACACCGCGCCCAGGCGATCATGAGTCATCCTAACATCGCCAGCATGCTTGACGCTGGCAAGACCGAAGATGGGCGGCCGTTTCTGATCATCGAGTACGTTGATGGTTCTTCGGTTACAGAGTACTGCAGCAGGCACGAGGTTGATTTCCAGCAGCGGTTGAAGATATTCACCGATGTTTGCCGCGCTGTACAGCACGCCCATCAGAAAAGTGTGATTCATCGTGACCTGAAACCGTCCAATGTGCTGGTTACCGTTATTGATGGTGAACCCGTAGCCAAGGTCATCGACTTTGGCGTGGCAAAGATATTGCGCCCATCAGAGACACGACAGCAGCTTACCGAACGCGGGCAATTTGTTGGCTCGTTGGCCTACATGTCGCCCGAACAGGCAAGGGCTGACGCTGACATCGACACTAGCAGCGACATCTATGGGCTGGGGGTTTTGTTATATCAATTATTGACGGGAACACTTCCTTTTGGTTACGACAAAAACGATGAACCGCTGCCCCCTCTAGAAGCTCTAAAACAGATCTGCCACGCGCCTCCGTTACCCCCTTGGGTGGCTTTTGAGCAACGCAATAGTCACTCCAGCGCAACAGGCCCGGCGGTTTTGAAAAACCAACAGCGTTTGCATTCAGCGCTTAAAGAAGATCTTGGTTGGATCATCATGAAATGCCTTGAGAAGGAACGTGCGCGGCGCTACGCGTCAGCGGGAAACCTAATCGATGACATTGAAAATTATCTCCAAAACCGCCCCGTTAGTGCTGCCGCTCCTACCCGAAATTATCTGATTCGAAAATTCGTCAGTCGCAACAAAGGTGCTATTGCGATCTGCACCGCCATCGCGTTGTCGGTTATTCTGGGAGTCGTGGGAATGATATCCGCAGCACAAGCTCAGCAACGGGTGGCAAAACAACGACTGGTGGCAAAACACGAACGCGCACTGGGGGCCACGGCCGCTTTGATGGCCGAAGAAACCAAACTGATCCTTGGCAAGCTCATCACGATCTCCTCACTGCTTCAAGATCCGCAATCGCGCAGCGTCCTCATCGCGGCATTAGACCTGACCGCCCAACGTTTGGAAGAAGGCCGCGCCGGCAACGCGCTGGTTGAATCAAGGCTACACCGGGTGATCGGATTGGCCTATGCAGGGGTGGAAGATTATTTATCGGCCCAGATACATTTACTGGAGAGTATCAAGCTTGAAGAAGACGCCGGACGCGCCGGCTGGTTTTATCGCTCCAGTAAACTGGCCCTGGGCCAAGTTTATAGATCGGACCAAAATCCAGCCACTGCCGAAAAACTAGCGCGTGAGGTATTGGCGTTACAGGAGGCTGCGGCGGTCTCCCCCCCTCAAGAAACGATAGACGCGTTGCTGCTGATTTCAAAACTGCACGATTCGCGCGGGCAATACCTTGAAGCCTTGGACATGTGCAATCGCATGAAGCAGGTTGCTAAAAATGCGCCTGCGATTTCTAAGGACCTTCAAAGCAAAGTTGTTTATCAAACCGCTCATATCAATTTTCAGCTTCGACGTTTTGAGACGGCCAAAAAGGCGGTGCAAGAACTGCTTGCCATGAAGGATTTATCTAAAGACGCGCTCGAGTTCAGGAGAGTACGGCATAACTACACCGCGGCCAAAACATTTTTGGCCTGCGGCGAATTAGCGATCGCGCTTCGATTGACCGACCAAGCGCTGGAGTGGGGAAACATGGCAGCGGAAACAAACCTGAGGTTGATCGAAATCAAGGCTCTTTTGCTATTGCAGAAAAATAGCTTTGAGGACGCCAAAGAATTGATCCAATACGGCCTGCGATTGCAGTCAAGCCAATGGCAGGACGAAATAGAGTTAGAAACAGAAAAAGGCGAAACCGCGTTGGCTCAATTGGATGGACTTTGCGATCAAAAAAGATGCAATGACAAGGATTTCAATGAATTGCGCGAAACCCTTTTAGGGTTGTCCATAGCTGAGGATGATCATCTTGCGCTAATCCGCCTGCCAAGTGATAGAGATGAGCTACACTAGGGATGGTGGCTTTTTTGTAGAAGGTTGGGATTTTAACGATGGGACGCGCACCGGTGGGAAATTCGGAAGAGATATTGGAATTGGTCTATGACCGATTGAGAAATTTTGCAAAGGCTAGATTTACACAGAATGATTCGCTTTTTGGGACCGAATTGGTTCATGAAGCGTGGCTGAGATTGAGTGCTCAACAAAAATGGGATTCCGAGGCCCATTTCTTTGCCGCGGTGAGAAACGCAATGCGTAATGCCACCGTCGATTACCTTCGCAAGAAACACGCCGTCAAACGTGGTGGCGACAACGTCAAGGTGACCACCGACGTGCTGGACCTCGAAGGGCCTTCGCAATTGTCGGAAATTGTCGTGCTCAGCGAGGCGTTGGAAGCTTTGGAAGCACACGATCAGCGCGCCGCAAACATCGTGACTCTGAAATTCTTTGCCTGCATGACCGAAAGTGAAATTAGCGAGGAACTGAAAATCTCCAGAAAAACGGTCGGGCGCGATTGGGCTTACGCGCGGCTTTGGTTGCAGAACCACATGCAAGAAAACTAGCGTTTCGTCCAGTTTCAATTTAAGGATAGCTCGATTCGTCTGGAATTGAGGTCAGTCCTACAAAATCGGCACAATCGCCCAAACGGCTGATCTGCCTTCCTAAGCCGATTGCGATACGCTGGGCAGTCTGGGAGGCTAGGTGGAGTTTCGTGTTTGGCTGCTGATTTCCAACAGTCGGGCGCACTCTCTGCCTTGGGATGAAGATAATGGAACGGTTCGCTTCGCTGATCGATAAACTTGGCCGCGTCACCGATCCGCGTCGTGGCGAACCGGTTTATCCGCTGGTCAGTATTTTGTTCATGACGATTTGCGCTGTGGTTGCTAGAGCGGATGATTATGTGGCGATTGCGAAGTTTGCCAACACGAAGAAAGATTGGTTTGCGTAGTTTTTGGACATGGCCCAAGGCGTTCCCTCGCATGTTCGCTTTAATGCAATTCTCAATGCGATCAAGCCGGAGGAGTTTGAACCGATCTTACTGGCGTGGCTCACAGACTTGCACAAGATAACCGTCGGCCAAGTCATCGCGATTGACGGAAAGGCACTTCGGCGAAGCTACGATCGGGCAAGCGGCAAGGCGGCGATTCATAGGGTCAGCGCGTGGGCCACGGCTAACCATATTAGCCTTGGTCAGACGGTCGTCCACGAGAAGAGCAACGAAATCACGGCGATCCCAAAATTGCTGGAAATCATCGACGTTTCCGGGAGGGAACGATCGACGCGATGGGATGCCAACCCAAGAGCGCTGCGAAGATTGTCGCCGAGGGAGCTGACTGCTGTCTGTCTGTCTGTCAAAGGCAATCACACCACTTTACACCAAGGCATCAAGGACTTTTTTCTTGCTCAGTTGGAAAATGATTTTGCAGGTACATGGGTAGAAGAATTCCACAGTACCGAAGCAACCCACGGCCGAGTCGACCAACGAAGCTACTACATTTGTCCGCTCCCGATG
>CALDYR010000032.1 GCA_937944405.1 uncultured Pirellulaceae bacterium | reverse complement strand
GCTCCCAACGCCACGCGCGCGGGAACGATCGGAGCCCCAAAGTCTTGGCAAAGATTGGCGTGATAGATTTTTTCGGCCAGCTCCCACGGCACCAGCGTGGCCAGCTTGACCCATCGGTTATCGGGATTCAGCTGACCGCTGGAAGGCAGGTAAAAATCAGGGAACTCAAGCTGTTGACGATGGCGGTGGTACAGCCGGTCACCGGGGCGATAGGGGATCAAAACTCACGACCAATCGCGCGATGGCCGTGTCTCAGCCGCAAGGTTATTCAACCAAGTCAAACAAAAACCATGCGGCTCAAACGTACAATTTACCGCGTTTACCCTTAAAAACCAGGCCAAATCATTTTTTCTCAGCAAGCCCTATTTAGCAAAGGCCCACCCCGAGCCAACGTGCCGTTGTGGCACGTTAGATCGTAGCTGGCGATTTTTATCGGAATGAAAAACAGCAACCGATAGCTCGATCCAACTACTTCGCCAATTCAATACCGAAATTTCTAAGATAGAATCGAGCCGCTCGTGGTATCGTACTTGCCGCTAGACTTCTAGTATTGACGTTGCCAAACACTCCACCTAACGCACCTGCATCAGGATCACTATTAAAGAACTCTTCATAGAATTCGACTAGTTCGCCAAAGAAATCTGGCTCTTCCAAATTGCTAAGGTCGAATCGAACTACATCAAAAAATAGCACTAACGCGACATCTCTTAACGACAGGCCACGAGCCGCCGCTACACTAACGTTAATGTCACTGCCCAGTGCAGCGATTACCGCGGGACGCCGTCTATTGCGTGCGCGGCGAAGCAGTTGAGCTGGTGTTAATCTTCGCCGATTCGCTCGTGCCGGTTCGAACAGCAGTTGTGTTTCTTGAAAAATCAAAATGTTGGTCTCAGGAATCAGACGGGCGAACTCCACGTCAAGCATTTCCTGAATCTCGGCGAATGAAAATGGATTGTCCTCATCAAAAAACAGTTCAAACAACTCCTCAAGTCGCTCATTAATTTCGTCGAGCCTCGATTGATTGATGCGACCAAAACGTGGAAAAATACGCCTTTGCTGTGCACGGGTTAAATCTGACATTGGCAAAACACCGTCCGCCAACGATCGCGCCACTCGCACCTCGTTGGCTGATAGTGGACGCTGGGCCTCGGCGGTTGCCGAAGTTAACAAGGCTATCACCAAAACAAGTGAAGCAACGCCAAAGCTTGTGAAGAGACTTTTCTGCTGTCTGCAACTTCTGAACATAATTTTACTCTACCTAACATAAAAAAGGTTCCGTTGGATGGTGAAATGCAAAAAGCCTGATTTCGACGGATGCCGAAGTTTGCCAGATGCAAATCACCGTGACCGCACTATTGTAATTAATTCTGCGCTCGAGCAGAATGGTGCATTTATTATTCGAGAAGATTTCTAACACTTTTCAGTTAACCCCACTCATTAAACAGTTGAGGGAGGAAAACGGCCTGTCTCAATCGTGTTCAACGAGGTTCGAGCACACAAGGACAGGCCTGTTACGACTTTCTGGCGGTCGGCTTGTTTTAGATCTATCGGATTATTCATGTCGGGTTGCTTGCTGCCGCAACGAAAGCAGTGCGCGCAGCGGAAGGCTGCACCTCGGCTTAGCGCGGAAAAAATTTTCAGCTCGCACATGTGACCGCTCCAAAAAGCCGAAATCGGATCTAACAGAGCAACCGTTTCCAGAGTTCTTATCTCACGACAAAATACCGCAGGAGTTGAAATGCCTGTTTTTGTCTGCTCTTTCCGAAACGCTTTTGTTTAATCAGACACCCGGCCAACAAACGCTAACAATCAGTGCTATCACTGGATGTGATATGGCGACCATTGCGTGCTACTTGTTACCTCTGCGATTTTGCTTGTTTTTCTTTTTCCCCCAGCCTTTACGGTAGGATGACGGCGGATCGACCTCCGGCACCTTAAGTTCTTCGCGCAGTCGATTCATTTCGGCCAATAAACGAGCTTGTTCGGATGCGGCGTGCGGTTGTCCGTAGATGCTGTTTAATTCGTTGGGATCAGAATCCAAGTTAAACATCTCCCACTGGTCAACATCAGGTTCGTAGAAACGAATCAGTTTCTTTCTGCCATCGGTAACTCCGTAGTGACGCCGGACTGAATGTGCTCCCGGATATTCGTAGTACTGATAATAAAAAACCTTTCGCCAGTCTTCCGGCGTTTCCCCTTTGAGGATCGGTACTAAGCTTTCCCCCTGAAGGTCTTCAGGGATTTTTCTTCCTGCGATTTCGCAAAACGTGGATGCAAAATCCAGCGGCGATACAATGTCCTGCCGATTGACTGTCCCCGGTTTAACTTGCCCTGGCCAACGCACGATAAAGGGCGTCCGTAAAGATTCTTCGTACATCCAACGTTTATCAAACCATCCATGTTCACCCAAAAAGAACCCTTGGTCGGCGCAGTAGATGACCATCGTGTTCTCCGCCAATCCCGATTGGTCCAAGTACTCCAACATTCGGCCAAGATTATCATCAACGCTGGCGATACAACGCAAATAGTCTTTTATGTAACGCTGGTATTTCCAACGCACCAAATCCTTCCCCGTTAAGTTAGCTTTCTTAAACGCTTCGTTCTTGGGGCCATAAGCAGCATTCCAAGTCTTCAATTGCTCTTCCGTCAGATTTCCGGGAGGTTCAAGTTTTAGATCGTAAGGCGTTAACGTCTTCTCGATCGTCATGTCTTGGTTGTGAGCCGGGGCCCCACGTCCCTCATAGTTATCAAACAGGGTCTCAGGTTCGGGAATTGTTACGCCATCGAAGAGGTTGAGTTGCTTGGGACCGGGTTGCCAATTGCGATGCGGAGCCTTGTGCTGATACATCAGCACAAAGGGCTTTTCTTTGTCACGTTGGTCGGTCAGCCAATCCAACGCGAGATCGGTGATGATGTCGGTCACATAACCAATGTGCTTGGTTTTTTCGCCGTTCTTTAACATCGGCGGGTTGTAGTACGGCCCTTGACCTACCAGCACTTCGGAATAATCAAACCCTTGAGGCACCATGTGTTCGCCAAGATGCCACTTACCAACGATTGCCGTTTGGTAGCCTGCCTTCTGCAACAGTTTGGGAAACGTCTGCTGAGTACCATCGAATTGGTTGCTGTTACAGCAAAACCCGTTGATGTGCGAGTACTTGCCAGTCTGAATCACCGCCCGCATCGGACCACAAATACTGTTGGTAACGTAGCAACGATCGAACCGCATCCCTTCCCGCGCTAACCTGTCGATGTTGGGCGTTTGATTTATTTTTGATCCATAAGCACCAATGGATTGATAAGCGTGATCGTCGGTGAACACAAACAAGATGTTGGGTTGCTTACCTTGGCCAGGTGTCGCGGTTTGGTTTTTGTCTTTGACGTCACCGGCCAATGCCGTAGTCGTCAGAGTCGGCAATGCCGCGAGCGCTAAAAAGCCCCATAACGAAACCCGCAGGGGCAGAGAAACCGAATAAGAGAACTGGGATGGAAACAGAGCGATCATGAGTTTGTTTTTCGTAGGCGGGTTACGTTTGATGGCCAAAACAATAACCGAAGTCGGCAAATGTCAACCGAATCAAACCCGAGAGGCTACCAGTTTTGCCGCCCCTGTCCATCAAAACAATATCGCCGCCACAATTCTGGCCTATTTTTTTTAAACCTAAAGCAACACTTTTTTTAAAACGAAGCCTCTATATCAAAAAGTCGGAAACCAATGCCATTGAGTGAAAGCCTTGGTCTTCACATGAGACTGGTGTTACATCTTCCTCTACATCTTCATTACCGAGTCTAACCCGCGACTGCGTCGCCAAGCGCTCATCTGGCCGGTGTGCAAGGCCAAGTGAGTCGTCAACAGGTGGCCAACAAAATCTCCGATCGTCGGCAACTTTTCAGTTAAAATCTGAGTCTGCTGGGGTTGGGCCAAGGTTGCGGCGTCGGCACTATTAACCGCGTCGACAAGGTCGGATCTTGAAGATTTGAAGTGTGCGATCAAATCAGATTTTGACATCAATGAAGATGTGTCTTCGGTGGGGGTAGTTCCGGGACCGTAAGCGGTACCGACGAGCCCAAGAATTTCCGGGTTTTGCCCAAGCAACTGCATCCCAAAACCGTTACCCAGGCAAAGATGCCCCATGATCCAGTTTGGCGAGTTACCGCCTCCGGTTGGCAAAAGATGAAACTGATCTTCGGGAATCGATTCGGCCATTTCAAGAGTCATGGCGCTCATCATATCATTAAGCTTCAATTCGCTTTTCATTGCGTTTATCTAATTGGGTTAAAACAGGAAACAGATTAAGCATTGTGTTAGATTTTTGGTACGCCTTAGATCAAAGATTATTACTCGAAAAAAAAATGGTTTCATCGGATTAGCTTGCATTTGACGACGCACGTTACCTTCACCATCGCATTGGTCTTTTTCTTTGTTGCCGCGTTGTCGGCAGAAGCGGAAGCCGATGCCACAACGATGGATCTGGTTACTCCCCGAATGACCGACCAAACACGGTGCCGGTCTCCGAGTGCTTCAAGCGGCACCCGAGTCCGTCGGTACCGAGGTCCACCCTGCGTTTTATCTTCCGGTGGATTGGATTGCCAACGGTAGCTTCCCCGTGATCGTTGAATACACGGAAAATGAATACCCGAAAACAGGTTCGGTAGGAAAAATTGAACACGCGAATCTTGGCGATGGTTTAAGGGGGGGTAAAAACTACGTCTGGGTATCGATGCGCTATATTGAACTCGGCCGGCAGAAAAACGCACGAGCTTGGTGGGGTGATCGCGACGCAACTATCGAATACCACAAAACCAACGCCCCGCGCATTTGCGAAACATTTGGCGGCGATCAAAGCAACGTGTTCATCTGTGGATTCGCGTTCGGAGAGATCGCGGCGAGCGACATCGAACTGGCCGACGATAACATTGCCAGACTTTCGAAAACGTTCTTTACTCACGACCACTTCGATGGCGATACAACGTGGAGATCCCCCGACAGCGATCACAATTCAGCACTTTTTTAACTCCAAAGACTAAACGGGCGCCCCGTATTGGCCTCCGGCGGTGGCACTGATTTCCTTCACTACCATCTGCATTGAGCGGAGTTCACATTCCTTAAACCTCCAGTAAATCCAGTAAACAATCCAATCAAAATACCCAACGGCAAGATCGTTCGCCCGCACACCGACCTCTGGATGCACCGGCCCAGCACTTACCGCTAACGGGCTCGGCGTTGGTTAAAGCAGCACCAATAACCAACCGCTTTGACCATTGGCGGTCATCGTGAAACGTGCCTGAGAATGTAATTTGCCGGTAAGCTGGCCGCCTACGATCTTCAGCAAACATTTTCAGTAGGCGTTATTGTTTCTCAATTGCCGGTGGGCCAAACGGGCAGTCCATAAAGTACACCCAAGAGCCGTCCGCGTTCTTTTTAGCCACTTCGGTTGAACTGCCGCTATCAAGCACGTTTCCATTATCGTCTTCCAGTCGCCAGTTTGCGGTCAACAGCGCGGTGTCGCCCAAAATCAATTCACCGGTCACTGTGCTAACAATCGTCGGTCGATGATCGATGAACATTTTGAAGGCATCACGGACCGCATCGAGCCCTGTTTGAGGTGCCGCCCCGCGCGGAAATACAAGACAGCAATCAGGATGGAACATCGACACGATCCCGTCCAAGTCTCCCTGTTTTAAAAAGTGCCCAACACAGTCTGCAATTTCTCGTGGTTGCATCGCTTTCATCAGTTCACCGCCTTTGCTTCAAAAAATGCGTCTTCGGTCGCACCTGCGAAGTCCTCAGCCAAAGAATCGGGCGGCCGGTTATCCATGTCAAAGCTCAACAGCCACTGTCCCTGAGGAGCTTTCCGCCAAATCATCGCGACTCTTCCCGTTTCGCCGATGCCCCCTTCTTCGGCTGGTTCAAAATAAAACTTCCCTACCACCAACGCGCTGTTGCCTTCAATGACAATCGCTTCTTCGCGAAAAAGTGCTCGACCGGTCATCATCTGAAAGGCTTGTTGATACCACGGTTGTACCTGATCTGTCCCCCGCATCAGCGCGGCGCCATCGTTGGCGTAAATCATCTCCGGATGAAACAATGCGAAAAGGTCGTCTTCGTTTTTCGAGTTAAACGCAATCAGCCAACTCTTCACCCGTTGGCGGACTTCCTCTTGAGCCGTCAAATCACTCATAACAGATCTCTCCTTGGTACTAAAAACATCACTAAAGATTGTAAATGTTGGTGCTAAGCTCCCGCCAGGAAATTCGGCAGGTCAGCCAATGTGCGCTTAAACGCGGCAGTGTTGCCGGTACCTCGGGCTACGACAAGGCTGCCTTCGAGTCGCACTACGGCGTCTTCACCAAGCTGATACGACTTCTTCCTGTTGGCGCCTAACTCTTTGGCAACACTGGCAAAGGCATCTATAAAACAGCCAAACATCTCGGCAATTGCTTGATCGATCGCTTTCCGGTCGTCCCCTTTGGCCCCCACCGGAAGCGCGTCCATCAAACAGGTGTCGTTTCCGCCGTCGTAGAGCTGCTCCATGTTCTTGGCGGCGCGTTTGATTCTTGGCCGAACCTCACCGGTCTCAGACAGCGGCGCGAGCACCTCATCAACAAGCCGTTGTTTGGCGAAGGCTACCACCGCCAATGCCATCTCCAACTTCCCATTTGGAAATCGATGGTAGAGACTCGGACGCTTCAACCCGGTGGCCTTGGTGAAAAGTGTCAATGTCGCGCCGCCAAACCCATGGGCCTGAAACACTTCGGCGAGCGCCTCAAGGACCTGCTGTTCGATTTTTTGTTCTGTCTCTGTCATGACGCCATTTTATCTACCGATCGGTACAACGGCAAGTGCCACTTGAGTTAAATCCATGTTTTTAAAGACGGCGTGATGGTCCGACCGCCGCCGCGGAGAAAAAGGCACGCACTTGACAGTCGTGAAACCTTCGTCTTTAGCAACGTCGGAGATGTAATTCGCCGAAAGTCGTCACACTGAGAATGTGAGAACAAAGCGCCCACTGAGGCGGAACGTCCTCCTTACGGCGCGAGAGCAACAACCGCATCGCCAGTGCCCATGCACAAGTTGCCGCAACGCTATGTCGATTCGTAAGCGCGGACGATAACATCTGGGCCCGGTGTCAAGCACTGCTGGAGACCAATTGAAGGCATCCAGAACGAAGCTTGTTCGCCACCGGGCCGTCGCACTTTTTGTCGCGCCGCGTTCAGCCTTCGAACCGAAGCCCAGACAACGGGCGTAGAATTGTAACGATCGCCCCAATGCCTAATTAGATGCCGGCGAAACTGGTACGCTATTTGGAAACTGTTGGTTCGAGGCCGATCGATTTGCGTTTCGATCGGTCAGCGCGTTCGTCTCATCGTAAAACTGCCGCAGTCTACTGATCGCGGATTTACTTTCGTTCCAAGACTAAAGTCTTGATGCCTTCTTGACTGTTGAACCTTGTCGGACGCTCCGCTCCTGGGACGGCCCAACAGATAACCAGCTTATCTTCCTGCATCGCGAAAATTCCAGCGGAGTCTCTACCGCCTTCTTGCTGTGCCATCATATCGATCCATGGATAGGGCCCGCTACGGTCTTCGCCCAACTTGAAATTTGCTGATTCGATTCGATCACCAATCCGCATCAACAACACATCGTCATGAATGACCACTCGCATTTTCCCCAGCGTCGCGGAATCGGCGCGGCGCCCGTTCCGGGTCGCAGCCAAAACTTTCCACTCGCCCTGAAACGCGCTGCGCAACGATTTGGTTGCTGCGGATACCTCGTCAGTCGCGGCATCGGCAGGCGTTAGAGAATTGCCGGTTAGAGAATTGCCGGTTAGAGAATTGCTGGTTGGCGCTGTGGGAGACCCTACCGTCGCAGCGGGGCCCTCGGACGGTTGAAGGGGTTTGGTGGCGTTGCTCTCCCCCCCTGATTTCGATTGATTGAACATCCATTTATACAGCTCGATATCGGCGTACGCGGCATCCCAAACATTATGTTTGAACCCCGCCAGTTCGGAATACAGCGGGGTAGAACCAACTGATTTAAGCGCCTTCACGACTCGCCTCGAAAAATCCACATTCACAACAGGGTCTTGGTCCCCGTGAATGATCCACAGCGGAGTCGTTTTGATCCGGTTGATGATCGGGAGGCTGGTATCACTTCCACCACACAGCGGCACCGCTGCGGCAAACGTGGAAGGCCGTCGCGCGATCGCGTCAAAAACTCCAAAACCACCCATCGAAAGCCCTGTGATATAAACGCGATTGGGATCAACGTTGTCGGTCAACTGAATTTGATCAATCAGCTCCATCGTCAGCCGCATCACGTCGGTCGGGGTTGGTTCCAATTTCCGCGATTTTGAGCCGTCATATGAATTCGTCCAACGCGCTTCTTGCGGGCATTGCGGGGCGATGATGGTTGCAGGGAATTGCTGTAGTCCCGAATGCGAGGTAAGAAAATCAAGGCCGTGCTTCAATTGTGAAATGTTGTCATCGCCTCGTTCGCCCAAACCATGCAGAAACACGACCAGCGGCAGTGGCTGTTTTCGGCCAACAGTTTGGGGGGCAAGCTTCCGATACTTCAACTGGCCTCGGGAGGGACTGTTGAACGTTTCTCTGGTAAACCGAACATCCAACAGCGCCAATGAATTGGCACCCTTTACATCCAATTCGGCATTTGATTCGGCATTTGATTCGCGACTCGGAACGCGAGTGAGTGCAACTTCTTGATCGACGCTTTCGAGAGAGCTGTCGTTATTGTTACTGTTATTCTCTTCGGTGGAATCCAATTCGTCGCCGCCGTCTGCTTGAGCGCGTTCTTTGGACTTAGGCGCTTGATCGTCCATTTGTTGGGATGGCCCGATCAAGGTCGACGAACCCTGGGGTTGCGCCCCTATAGCTTCAAGCAATTCCAAGGCGGTACGGCTGGCCATTTCATCTTTTGGAGGGTGCAATGAACTGGCTGTTGATTCGGCCAGCGCCGAAACAGACAATGAACTGGGGGCGGGATCGCCGCTGTTATCCCGGGGCATAGCACCGAGGGTTGACGCATCGGCCGACGATTCAGGCGACGATTCAGGCGAAAGCGAGCGACTAAATTGATTTCCAACTTCCTCCTGGGCGATGGTCAATACGTTTTCCCGTTCAAAAACTCCGTCAACGTAAGCAGCCCCCGAAACTCCGGCCAGCACACCAGCAACGCAAATGAATGTCTTCTTAATCATGGCAGTCGGGCCACACTATAGCGGTTTATCGAACCGCAGCGGTGGCAATAGGAAAGTAAGATAGTTCAGTGGTGGGCGGGACTGCCCACAAAGGTAGTATAGATAGCTTCCCTCAGATTTTTTTCCCGATTGCGAAAATTTCTTCGACTTCTAAGGTCTGGTCGTTGGACTGAAACAACTTTTGGATTGCGGATCGGTGAATTTTCATCTTCAGCCCGCCAACGCCGATCGCCCCGTAGCAAATCGTTTGACCGAACCTTTTGGCTTTATCCATCGCTCCGATGCCCGCAATTCCTGCGGGAGGAACACCGTTGAGGTCGATCGCAACTTCGAGTTTCGATAACCTTTGCCAGCGCGTGTCCAGCAACTCGACGCCTGCTGCGCCGGCCGCAAAAACGACATGGGCGTCAGAAACCGCAGATTCGGTTTGATCGGAATTCGAGGTTTCCCAGGGAATAAAGTTGGCTTCGGGCAGATTGATGTTTAATTGGTTGCACACCGATTCGGCTTTGGCCACCGTGCGCGAGCAGACTTTGATTGTGGCACCGTGTGTGGAATCACCACCGGCGGTAGCGGGCCCCCCGATCAAGTGAGCGATGCGCATCCCTACCGGGCCGGTGCCGGCAAGAATAGTGATCTTTTTTTGTTTGAAGTCAATATGTTTTTGAGCGCACAGTACCGCGGCGGCGGCGGTCGTGTTACAGCCGTTGGGGTCCGACATCAACGACACCCTCATCGGCCCAAAGAAACTGCTTTTCGCTTGGGCGACCAATGCCTCAGTGGATTGGACGTCACTACCGCCGAAAAACAGCGCTGTCGATTTCAAATCATCTACACCGCGTGTAAAGATGGCTCCATGGACGAGTCCTTGGACTTGAGCTTCGGTCACCGCGTTATGCCGGAACAATTGGTCAACACCTGAATCGATCGCAACCACGGAGTCAAAGGTGCTGGTTTGTGGGTCGGGATCGAACTGAATTAGGATCTTTGATTTGCTCATTGATTGTGCTATCCAAATCCGTTGGGGTGAAAAAGGGTTCTTCCCAAAACTCTGTGGCACCGCGTGCGACCAAAGATTGCCTTTACGCTGAACATGGTGGTGTTTCGCCCGAATTCCCGCAAACACAGCCATCGGGAATTCTGGCCAATCCCACCACGATTTCGAAAGTTCGCCCTAAAAAAATCCGGGAAGATCCAAAAAAAGCCCGCGTCGAAATGAAACGGGCCCGTTGAAATTTAAACTGCGGTAAACCTAGAATCCGCGGAAAGGATGAACTTCGTCTTTCTTGGAGATCATCTCGTCAGCAGAAGGAGACGCATTCATTGCGTTGGCAATTGCCATCTTTGTCGCGTTGTAGTTGTACTCGTAGATTTTCTTATCGTCTTCGGCTTGCGGGTGAATAAACACTCCACAAACACAAACCAGCTCTTCAGTCTGGTCTTTTGGAATGACACCATCGGCGACACTGTCGGCAACAGCCTTCGCGACGGCGGCTTGGGCAGGACCGAACATCTGAACCGCTTGCTTCATCCCTTTGATGGTTACTTTCGTGATCATCACAGTAGAGGGTTTAACAGCGACGTTAGGCGTAATAACAGCCAACAGATTCGAGTGTCCCTCTGATTGAGTCGACAGTGCGTTGGCGAAGGCCGTGCCGACGGGGCCAGTCTTGCTACCGATCATCAAGTCGATATGAGCAATCTCGTTACCATCACCATCAAGCGCTTCACCGATAAACATCGACATAAAAATTTCTCCTGCTAAAGTTACGCACACTGCGTGTTAAAAATTTGTCCACTCGGTCCTCACAACAAAAACCGCGAGACCGTATAAGTGGTTTGTATGTTATGGCCAATGCAAAATGCAGCACCTCCATAGCACTTCAATGTGTTAACAGAGTATCAAAGCAATTTAACGACGCCAACGGGGCGAAAGAGTTTTCGTTGTCAGATCGACCTCACATTGTGATAATTGGCGCCAGCGGCCGGTTCTTAGCCGCATCCGCATTGGCCGCGCGTTGCCCCGTTTTTGTCATAGACCTTTTCTCCGACGCCGATACTCGGCAAATTTGCTGCGATTCCAGCCGTTTTTCACCGATCGGCTCCGCAGCTGTTGGAACACTCAAGATCAATTGCCTGCAGCATTTTGCGAGGGCCCCTGAATTATCAATTCGGGAAAAATTCCAGCCGTTTCGCAAAACTAAAGATGCGAGTGATCGATTGATCATTTTTTCCGGTGGATCAGAGAACGTCCCCCGTCTCTTTGAACCGCAGTTGCTGGACAATTGCGTCGTGGCCGGGCCTTCGAAAAGCTCAATCCAAAGTCTGCTCTGTTTGAAAACCATTCAACGGTCATGTGATCGAAATGGGATCAATTACCCGCGCACCGTCAGTATGGCGGATCAGCCAATCTCCTTAACGACAAAATGGTTGCGGAAGCTAACGCGTTCTGGGGGTGGGCTACAGACAGCGCTTTGGGCTCCCACCACACCAGTTGAATTTGGCTCAGGCGGTTACCTTCAGGAAATGATTGCCGGCCAAACGATCAGCGGCTGTTACGTCGCGGCGCGCTGCGATGGCAAAACGGAAACGCAACTTTTAGGTACGACGATTCAGCACACTCCCTGCAACGACGAAGACTTCCGTTATCACGGATCGATAGGACCGGTGGATTTGCCCCGTGACATCGCACAAGAAATTTCCCGAATCGGACAGTGCATCGCAGATTCATTTCAATTGCTGGGGGTGTTTGGGATCGATTTTATTCTGTGGGGAGACAAATTGCTTCTGATTGACATCAATCCACGGGTTACCGCGTCGGCAGAACTGATCGAGCGCTATTATCGAATGTCGATTCCAACATTCACGGTCATCGAATCGCATTTAGATGCGTGCCTACGGAATCGGTTGCCATCTCGGGTTGGGCAATTTGGCGAAACGGTCCACTCTAAGCAAATCGTCTATTGGGTTTCGAACATCCCTTTGCTGGTCGATTCTGAATTATCTGACTACTTGCATGCCCAACCACACGTCACCGACATTCCAGTCATTGGATCAGAAATTCTGCCCAACCATCCTCTGGTGACAGTCCATGCACGGGCAAAGGACGTTGCATCGGTTCGAAATAAATCGACGCGGCGAGTCGAAACGCTGCGACTGGCGATCGCCAGCAGGCAATTGCTTTAGGCTTCACGATGACACGGGGGGACTTCTGACTTTCGTCGCAAAAGCGATCCAAAATCAACCTGA
>CALDYR010000031.1 GCA_937944405.1 uncultured Pirellulaceae bacterium | reverse complement strand
AAGCGGCCACGTCACGCCCGCCCTACACTAAACTGCTAGCGATAATTATCGGGAAGTTCTACATCTCAAGCTGGATCGACTTTGACGGTTGTGCCGATAAACCTGAACAGATCAGAGGATCGGTTTGCGGAGAGCTTGCCGATTATGTTCGGTTCACTCCCCCCATGATTCGAACAAATCCCTTGGAGCCACACATGCGGTCAGTTTCCGTTGTGTTGGATGCTGTCAAGTTTTGACCGGAGTGACCTTCCCGATGGGAACGCAAAAAACAAATTCATTAGCCCTCAAACGCCCCAAACGCCAGCAATGGTTGCCGTTGATTGATTGTAGCCACCGCGTCGGTAAATTGGGGATCGCGGGCATGGTTTTCATTTTCGCATCACTCAACCACGCGCCCGCTGGGGCACAGTCAAGTTCGTTATTGCCACGATTTTCCAATTCGAGTTCTCCGCCGCGGCACATAAATTCTCCGACGGTGAATATGAAATTGGCGCGCTACGGCCAACAAGACAGAGACGTTTTTGGCGAAGGCCAAACCAGTCCAAGAAAAAATCCATTTGGCGAACCGACGATTCAATCTCCGATTCAGGAATCTCCGTTTAAGACGCCTCCGGTTGCTCAACCGCCCAGACCATCTGACGCCCAACGCCCACAACCGCCACAACGCCAGGCTCCGCCATCAGACACTCAGATTCGGAACCCTTTTGGCGAACCGACGACCGCTCCACCGCAAATCGACCCCAGCCCGCGCGTTCCACCGATGGATACCACGCCGGTGGCACCTCGACTGCCGCGCGGCATCGAATTCACGCCCGATCCCAGTAATATCCCAGACCTTCCGTTACCCGGAGGTGGGTCGCGCGAAACCGATAAAGCACGCACCGAACGTAGCATTCCCGACCCCGACGATATATCACCCGAAGATTTTAACGATTCCAGTTTAGTGGAAGAAGATCCCAGCGCCCGTCGTCGTCCCACGCCCGCGGTGCGCCGCGATCGAGAGGCGCGCGACGACGATCCACGTAGACCGTTTCGCAGCAACGTCTACCGACCGGCCCCAGAACCTTCGTACTACTCCACGCCGGTGCCCAACCCGTACGCCAAACCTAACGCCAAACCTAACCCTAATGCTTTAGTGAATCCGAATCTGGCCAATCCAAATCTGGCCAATCCAAATCTCGCTAATCCAAATCTCGCTAATCCGTATGCCAATCCGTATGCCAATCCGTATGCCAATCCATACAACACCCCATATGCGAACCCTTACGCACTGGCGCCATACGCCAATCCATACGCCAATCCGAGCATCGCCAACCCATATCTGGCTCAGGCTTACGCAGGACTCGGATGCGGGCCCGCATGTCGGCCGTGCCCGAGCTGTCCAACGAATTGCGGTGGATGTCCCTCATGTCCTCCGGTCGGTTCGGCCAATAGCTATGCTGGGTGTCCCTCTCCAGCCCCGGCGGCAAACGATGAAGGCATTTACCAAACCGTAGTCCGTGATGAAGCGACTCTAGGCATTGACGGTCGAGCCTTAACCAATCCGCTGAACCATTCGGGGATCCCGTTGTACTACGTCAGCCTTTTTGGTGGGTGGACCGATTCGAATGACCTTGAAATCACCAACGACGCTGGACGCATCGACCTCAGCAGCGAAAACGGTTTAGGCCTTGGTTTTGCGTTAGGGCAAATCCAAGGCAAAAACCTGCGGTCGGAAATTGAATTCTCTTATCGTAACAACGACATCCAAGATTTTACCTTGCGTGATTTCGGTACCGGCCTGGAAACGATTGCTGGCGTGGGCGATATCGAATCCTTCGCTGGGATGTTGAACGTCTACTGGGAGTTCGTCGATCTGTGCAGCGGACCGATCACGCCCTACATCGGTGCCGGCGTCGGCGCGGTCAACGTAACCGCCCAACACCGGCTCAACGGCGGCCAAGACGCGTTCAACGACGGCGAAGATTCAAGCTTCGCATATCAGTACATCGTTGGATTGAACTACAAAGTGAGAACGTATTCCGACCTATTCGTCGAATACCGCCACTTCGCCGCCGATTCGCTACGGCTTGATACCAGCCTACCGGCAGGGTCACTGATTAATGGCGATGGCGAACTGAACTATCAAACGAACAACATTTTCTTCGGCATGCGTTTGAAATTCTAAATCGAAGCCGTTCAATCCCCGGACCGCTTCTCCCAAACCCGCGCGTAGTGTCGGCGGAAGTGCCACTGGCTTACGTTGAGCGTCTTCCAATGCTCGAATGGAGATTCACGTTTTATCCGCGCGTGATTGGCGTGTAAAGGGAATGGCGCGTAACGGGATTGACGGAATTCAGGTAGTCGCAAACGGGAGACGCGCGGCGAAGAGCGCTCGGTTTGAAACTATTCTTATGGACTCTGTTTTCACGACGCACACGCGCTGCAGATCTCACGCGACAGATTAAGAAGCTTTCCTCCTAACGCCGCGGGGACTGCCGCCGCAAGTAGCTGAGACCGCGCCTTAACGATCAGGACTTGGTGAGGATGGTCGACGGGGTCTGTTTTTTTAGTCCGACTTGCGTTTCTTTTTCATTTGCTTCAGTCGTTTTTCGCGTTCCTTTTGCATCTTTTTTCGCTCTTTTGCCGTCAACCGTTTGCCGGT
>CALDYR010000030.1 GCA_937944405.1 uncultured Pirellulaceae bacterium | reverse complement strand
GTTGCATCGGTTCGAAATAAATCGACGCGGCGAGTCGAAACGCTGCGACTGGCGATCGCCAGCAGGCAATTGCTTTAGGCTTCACGATGACACGGGGGGACTTCTGACTTTCGTCGCAAAAGCGATCCAAAATCAACCTGAGTTTGTTCGAGTCAGCCTGAATTTGCTCACGACAGCAATTGCGTTAGTTTGCGTAGTCCATTGGGCGCACTCAAATGGATGGACACCAGCCTTAATTCCAAGGGAGCTCGATTCCGCTTAAATCCACTCTCTGGTGAGAAAACCAAGGGCTGCCATCTCCTTCTCCTTCTACGCATCCCCCCTACTTTTGCATTCACTGTCGTGGCAAATGTCAAAGCCGGAAGCTGTCAAACTGACTTGAACTAAATCAGAACCGCCTAAGCCGGAGGGCTAATCGGCAAAAACCACCCAGATTAACGCGGGTGATAATAATTTCCGGATATTCAGGTGTTACTGATTGAATTTGTTTTGACGGCGGTGCCGATCTTTCCAACGACGGACTCTTTCGTACCGCAGAAATTTTCCGTCCAAGGCAGTTCTTTACTCCCATTCAATAACGGCCAAGCACGTCGTGATTGGGGATGAATTCTGCCGAAGGTTAGACCCCATAAATTTCCAAATAGAGCGACTGCCACGCAGTTGGAGACCCAGAAATATGCTCATGTCAAGAAATCAAAAGTCACTCGCACGATTGCTCCGCAACGGCAAACGGACCGTCACCGCGATGATGCTCGCTGCCGCGTTTCCGGCGTCGATTTACGCTCAAAACAACGGCGATTTTCAGTTCTCGCGGTTTCCGCAAACCACCGACAGGCAGACGGAGAAATCCCAAGGAGATTTTAAAAGGTTGGAAAAGTCTGTGCGAGTCGCACAAGCCCCTGCCGACGGGCCGTTGGTGGCGCCCCCCGAATTTACCGACACAGTCATTCGTCCAAGCCAACCCGGTCAACCCGGCGGCGTCGAAGGGCTTGCTAACGAAGTGCGAATTGTCGTGGATCCGGAAACAGGGCAGGTCACCTTGATCGGAGATCCAGAAGACACCGCGATCGTTCGCAAGGCATTTGAGGATCTGTCCAAACAGACCACCAAACCAGGCGTTGAACGAATCCTGCTGAAGAATATCGCAAGCGAACAGATCGCCGAATCGGTTCAGGAAATCTACGACGCTAACTATGCCAACACCCAAGGCGCAGCGATCATCAAACCGCTGCGTTCACCGAACGGGTTGTATGTCTTTGGAACGCCTCAAGCGATAGAGTCGGTGCGCGCGATCGTGACTAAAGTCGATGGCGATGCTCCGCCGCAAGGCCATGGAGACGGTCCCTTCGCAACCTTCCGACTTAGACATATCAGCGCCGCAGATGCCAAACGGCGTTTAGACGTTTACTTCGGCCAACAGTCAACAGGCGGCGGAGGCGCAGGCGATCGTATTCCACCGGACCCGGTCACCACTGTGGCCGACTTCCGCAGTAACATTCTTATCGTGCGGGGTGCCAAACAGTACCTCGATCAAGCCGAAAAGGTTATCCGTTCGATCGACGTTGATGACGGTGCGGCGAGCGACGTCGTGAGAATCTTTCCGCTAAGAAACACGCTCGCTGAACAGACGGCGGTCGTTCTTCAGGACGCCATCAACGGGCAACTGCCTAACGGTGGACAGGGCTTCAATCCCGACCAAACCGCCCAACAACAAGTCGCTCAACAGGCCCAGGCCGATGAATTCTCTTCTTCGCTACGATCTTCTGGGGCGCGGTTAAAAACAGTCTCTCCCGACGGGCGCGTTGTCACCGGTGGCATCATGTTTGACGTGCGTGTCACGGCCGACCGAAACAGCAATTCATTGATCGTCCGTGGCCCGGAAAACAGCATGGAGCTGATTGGTGAATTGATCGCCCAGCTTGACCGATTGCCCAACGCGGAGACGTTAATTAAAGTTTTTGCAGTCGAAAACGCCGATGCCCAGTCACTGCTGGATACGTTGGAATCGCTGTTCCTGACCACGCAAAACCAGCAACAGGGCGGCGGCAATAACGGCGGCACCAGCAACTCTAGCGCCCCGCTGCAATCGGCCAGCGCGACCGAAGGTGCTTCGTTGGTGAACCTTCGTTTCAGCATCGACGAACGCACCAATTCGATTATCGCAACGGGCCCTTCAGGGGATTTGCAGGTTGTCGAAAGCTTGATCAATCGACTGGACGAAGCCCAACCCGAACGCCGCCAGACCGTTGTACATCGGCTTAGTAATTCGCCTGTTCTGGACGTACAAGAAGCGATCAACACTTGGATCGAGGCACGTCAGGACCGCAACGGTGACGATCCTCGCACATCGCCGAGTGTGAACTTGGCCGATCGCGACGTAGACGTGATTCCAGAGGTCGTCAGCAACAGTCTGATCATCAGCGCCACTCCGGAGTATCTTCCTGAGATCATGGCCGTTATCCGCCGGCTCGACCGACGGCCGCCAATGGTGAAAGTGAAAGTACTGATCGCGGAAGTCGATCTCGACGCATTAGAGGAATTCGGTGTCGAAGTCGGTGTCCAAGATTCTTTGCTGTTTGATCGTGGGACCAGCCTCATGGGTGACGCGATTACCGGCGGCATTGGACTGCCCTTTAATAACCCCGGTCTGCTTGCCAACGCTAACGCAACCTTCCGCGAAACCTTAGCCGGCCAAGGGCTGACAAACTTTGGTACCGGACGAGTCAATTCCAACGGCCAAAGCGGTTTGGTTTTGTCCGCCGGAAACGAATCGGTAAACATCCTCATTCGAGCTCTACAAACGCGGAACTGTTTGCGAGTCCTGAGTAAACCTCACATCGTGACCTTGGAGAACTTGCAAGGTCGAGTCGCGGTGGGTCAGCAAGTCCCACGGATCACCGGGACAAGCCAATCAGCGATCGGTGGCGGCGTGCAAAACAGTGTCGAAGACGTCGATGTGGGAGTGATTCTCGAGATGACCCCCAGGGTAAGTCCCGACGGAATGATTGTCATGTTTGTGAACGCCACAAAATCAGCTTTAGCGGTCGGAGCTCCAGGAGTTCCCGTGGCCGTTGATGCTGCGGGCAACCCCGTTTTCCAACAACCAATCAATTCGACGTCTGCTCAAACGACCGTGATGGCACGATCGGGCCAGACGGTCGTTTTCTCAGGACTGATTCAAGAGAACAAAAGTCACTCCGAAACCGGAATCCCGATCCTTTCAGATCTCCCGTTGCTGGGACCGCTGTTTAAATTCGAAAGTAATAACTCTCAACGTTCCGAACTCATGATCATCATGACCCCCTATCTGGTGGACGGTGATGAAGAACTCGAGATTCAAAACCAAGACGAAATGGACAGGATGCACTGGTGTCTCAGCGACGTCGCCGAAATCTACGGCAAGACCGATTACAACGGTTATCGTCCCGAAGAAGGCGCGATTGAAACGATCTATCCTGATCACGGATTCCAGCCTGTCCCCAACGATTCCTATCAAGGTACTCCGGAAACGAATCAAAATTACCTTCCACCGGCTTACCCTAATCCACCGGTCGATAGTCGCCAATTCCAATACGGAACACCACTGGGGCAACCTAACTCCACCAGAGACGATTCGATCGCAGACGTGGCCAATGGACTTTCCCCATCTGCCAACGAACAGCCGCTTAAAAACAACCAATCCAGCAAACGTCGATCATGGAATCCGTTTTCCAAAAAAACGACCTTCCCATCTCGCCAGGCAACTTTCGAATCAAAACGCTGAATCAATTCCAAGAGCAACCCTATGAAAATTAGCTTTTTAACCACATTGGTTTTAGCGACGATCGTCTGTTCAGTTGGCTGTGCCGGGCTGGGCAAGTCAAAGGTGCGCGGCCCCAGCGCCCTGAAGTCGATGTTTTCTGATGACGCCCCCGAATTTTTCGTGCCCAGTTCAATGGTGTCCATCTGGAAACCATCCACCTTTGAGAAACCTGGAACCAAATCCATTCGCGGGTTCGGCGGACGGTTTTATTTCCACAACGCAAGAAACGAACCCATCAAGGTCGATGGAACGTTGACAATTTACGGCTACGACGACGATGATGGTGAAACTTCGGGACAAGCCAATCGAAAATTTGTATTTGACACAAAAACCTTTCAACAACACCACAGCGCCTCGGGTTTTGGCGATTCCTACTCCTTCTGGGTGCCTTGGGACGAAGTCGGCGGATTCGAGAAAACGATTACTTTGATTCCTGTCTTTAAATCGGCCGATGGCAAGATTCCTGAATCGCAACCTGCAACATTGAGGTTGCCGGGTAAGAAACGCGAAATCGCCGCGTCCGCCCAGGACAGTCTCTACGGTCCGGGTACCCAGGTGATCTCAGCTTCTGGGATCGTAACTGACAAACCAATGGTACAGCAAGCGGTTGCGGTCGATGGTGAAGGGCAGTCGGCAAAAGACAATAAGCCGCAACGGCGGGAGACCACGACGCTGAAACTCTCACGGAACCTTGCCGGCCGCTTGGTAGATGCTCCCGCCGCTAAACGCTCCGACGCAAAACAAGAACGCAATTCGGAGACAGCGATCGATCAAAAATTTAACAGCGTCAGCAAGCGCACCTCGCCCAGCCCCGCCATTGACGGTGATGAAACGGAACCACGAAGAAAACGCCCCGTCTTCGGGCTACCGGGATCGTTCTAAGAATTTGATTTTCAGGAAATTGAAATGATTGAACCCACAGATATCCCGACGGCCTACCGCCACGTGGCGGTGGTGTTGAAAAGCCTTACAACAACCGCCGCCAACCATTTCTTGGCTCAAATCGATCCAGAAATCAGGCAGAAAATTGTGAGAGAGATGCAGCAGACGCGCCTTACCGCTGAAAGTCTTCACGCGGCCATCGCAAAGCTAAAATTGGATAGTATCGGGACGCGCTCGTTTGCCAGCCAAACAATCGCGGACACCAAAACCAACACTGAAAAAGTCAACGACACAGTTGACGTCGGTTCCTACTATCGAATCGACGACGTCGCAACCGATGTTAACAACGGTTCACCTTCGGGTTTAAAAGTGAGGCCGAACCTTGACTTTTCTAAGTCGCAATCGCGCACTTGTGATCAAGCCCCGTTCCATTCTTTGGCGTTTCAGCATCCAGAGCTATTGCGGCGAATGTTCGACGATTTACCGCTCCGAAGTGCGGCGGTGATTCTGTCAACGTCGTCCTTTGAATTCGCTCTGCAGCGTTTAAAAGCGATTCATGGACCGCGGAAAGTCGAAATCATGCACGCCATCGCCAACCTAGACAATTTGAGTCCAGCCGAAGTGATCGATGTGAAGTTTTCGGTTCGCCTGCAAATCCAACGCATGTTGAAAAACGAACCGGCGTTGACGGATGTTACCGTCGCCACCGAAACACTCACACTCGATAATCAAAACACGGCCCCCCCAAAAAAAGGGTCGCAACCCTCGGGCCGATCGAATCTGTTGGAACAGGGTAAGTTGATTGCTAGGTTGTTGGAACTTCCGGACGCACAATTGAAACAACTTTTGAAAACAATCGACACCGCTTGCTTAGCACCCGCTTTGAGAATGTGCCCGATCGAAATTCAAAGAAAGGTGCTAAAAAACATGGCCCCAAAGCCCGCCGAATTTCTTGCGAAAGAAATCGTCAGTAGCCGAGTCGACGAAACACATCGTATCAACAAGGCTCGATCGAGCATCGCCAGAGCCATTGAACGGCTTACAAAATAAAACGGATCCACGTCGGTTCTTTAGTGCGGGCTGCCAAAGAACGCTTCAATATCGTCGGCGCTCTCTATTTCGACTTCGCTGTTCGTCGAAGGAGCAACAGTTGCAGAATTGTCATGATCGCCTGTTACTAAAACCGAAAACGCCACTGGGGCGTCATCTTGTGGTTCCATCACCGATTGAACCTCTAAGCTGGATGGATCGACGTCTAATACGCCTGACGCCGGCACCACGGCGCCATCGACCAGCACTTCGTCGTACGCCGGTCTTTCTACCACCGGTGGGGCAATTGTGAATTGGGGCCCCGCTAAGACCGGCAGTTGTCCTGCATCGACAGTTGATGGTTCAACGTCAGATTCAGTACGAAGATTAGTCAACGGAGGGATACCAAATTTCGGGCTGGGGGCGTCAGATTGCGTTAGCGCGTCGGTCTTACGCGAATTTGACGAATCGCTCATTGGACCACGACCGGCGACAGTGTTGTCTAAATCGGGTTTGCTTTCGGTTTGATTTTTCGGTGGCAACACAAAACGGCGCTGAAACGTCCGCCCCGTTCTTGGATCATAATACGTGACGACCCTAACATCGACGGTGTCTGTTTCAGCCTCGCGCGTCCGATCTTTTCCGCGCGTATCTTCCGCGCTCTCTGCTGCTTCTGCGACCGCTTTGGACAGGGCCAGTGCGTCCGCCTGACGTTGCTGAGGGCTCAGCTTCGCATAGGGAGTCAACCGTTGGCCGAACTGGCCGTTAGATTGCGGGGCCACTTGAGCGGGGCGTTTCGGTTGAGGAGAGAGTGGACGTTGAGGAAGGTTGTTGGCGCGGATATTTTCACGCAAACGACGAAAGATCTGAGCTTCAACGTTGGCTGACATAGATAAAAGTGAGGCAAAAGCAATTGCCAGCAGGAATGCGATTCGGGTGACGATCGTCATGCTTATCTCCTGTAATTTCTACATTTTTAATCGGCAAATTCGAGTAAACCTCGAATCCGCACGAAACAGTTGAGGGAATACTTTGGCGTTTTCCAGCCCGCAAAGTTTTTCAACCGCATGTTGGCCGCCTACGAGCCTATTGTCGCAACAATGGTTTGAAAAGAAACCCATTGATTGTGCGAGTCGCCCGTTTTCGCAGCAGAAACATGACCAACGCCCCCAATCGGAATCACCGTTGTAATGTGAAATCCAAGCTCACCATTCGACGAAGGATCGAGTTAATCGGTTCCTTGCGGATTTAAGCGTGAGTGAGGGCTCTTTTTTCCGCAGCAGGTCACTTTGATCGCGATCTGGCCGTGGCGTTGACCGGAGGTGCCGTAACCCTGCTATGGCGCTGCCAAGTCCTAGTTTCAATCCCCGGTTCGCGGTCTGCCAACATCACAGATGGAGCCTGTTAACATTTCCACCTTGACGCGGCTTACTCGAATCCAAATTCGTCCAACTGGACTTCTCCGGTTGCTTCTTCGAATCGCCGAAAAGGAGCCCGTTTGTGGGCTAAATACCTTTGGTTGATCATACCGTAGGCGTGTTCAGCTCTCTTTTTGCCGACGTCGAACAAATCAGGGATGTTTTCGATACCGTCCAATGGCCACTTTTCTTTCATTTTGAAATTAATGTGAGAGTAACGATCTCCAAGCAGAAACTTCATGGGTAAGTGAATCCCTTGCACCTGAGACGTACCCATCACATCTGCCACACGCGGCGCCCAGTACAAAAGACCCGCATCTGCTCCCGGTGGGGAAAGCGTAAACTGGGCTTGTCCGGTTCCGATAGAAAGCAGATGGACATCATTCGATTCGCAGGTGCCAACGTCAACTGAATCATCGAACTGTTGAATTCTCATCGCTTCAGCGAACGCAAGCATGCTGGGATCTGACGCCCACACCCCGCCGTCGATAAACGCTTGCCCATCGACGACACGATGGGGGAAATAGGTTGGCGCGGCGGTTGCGGCAATGACGATGTCCGAGATTTTTAAATCACGGTCGTGGACCCCTTTGGGCAGATGACTGGACCGAAAAACATGCGGCACCCCAGCGGTAAGGTTGAAGGACGGGATAATCAAACGCGTAAAATTTGCATCTCCTAAAGTCAAATCTCCGAAACCTTCGTCGAAGGACGTCTGTAACGCGTGAGGGCAGAACCGCGCCCGAAACGCAGCATCCAAATTTCCTCCCGTTTTCTTTTTAAAGAAGTAGTTCGCCGGCGGATAAAGAAATCGCCAAACTCCCTTCCCTTTGTACTTATCGCGCGGAGTAAATATCTTTGCTCCGTACCGAACGTAGAAGTCATGCATCTCCGCCGCAGATTTTCCTAAGGCCAATCCAGCGGCAATGATGCCACCGGTCGAAGTGCCGGCGATCAAGTCAAATGATTCGGCAATCGATCGACCGTGCTTTTGCTCCAGCCGGTCAAGAAACGCGGTGACAAAGGCGCCTCGAATGCCACCACCGATCAAAGATAGAATTTGAAATCGCCCCATTTTTCACCCAGCAAAAAACTCTCTGTTACGTTACGTCGACATTTTGGCTCAGCGTTTAAAACGCTCAGCCATTGGACACCACTTTTCTTACGCGCTTACCTTTTTTTTGTAGCATGCGCGCATCGAATTCAAACTCGCTCAAAGGTATCGCGATTGCCGATTGCCCAGAATCACCTTCAATAAACCTACGTGAAATTCTGGAGAATCCCAATACGAGTTCGAAGCTTACCACTCCCGCCCCCCAAAAAAACCAAGTGTAAAAGAATTCATTCGCCGCACCCAATACGAAAAAACGTTACTCCTCAATCCGATGGCCAGCATGCTGGATCGCCGTTTCGATTTTCTTTTCTGATGTCAACGTACGATGCACTGGACACCGATCCGCGATCTGGGCCAGACGAATGACTTGATCGTTGGTTAAATCCCCTTCCACGTCAATCACTTTGTTGATGACCGAAATTTTCCCCAAGTTAGATTCGCAATCATCGCAATCTTTGGCGTCAATCCGGTGATGGGTCAGCCGAACGTTGATTTTTTCGAGAGCAATTTTCTTGTGGTTGGCGTACATCCTCAACGTCATCGAAGTACACGTCCCCAAAGCCGCCAATAGCAAATCGTAGGGAGTCATACCAAGATTTTTCCCGCCAACGGTTGCCGGTTCGTCCGCCATCAATTGATGGTCTGCGGTTGCGACACGCTGGGTGAATTTTTGGATTTCGGTAACCTCAACTTCTCCGGGGGCCAAATGAGAAGTTGGTTTGGTTTTCCCGGTGACGATGTATTTTGCCGCCCAAGCCGATAGCGTATCGGCAACGTACTGCGAATCTTCGGCCGATGAAAGCATATGATCAGCTCCATCGAGCGAAAGGAAACTTTTAGGGTGTTTGAGTTGCTGGTAGACCAAACGTGCTTGATCGATGCTGACCAATTCGTCTTGCGGAGAATGATAGATCAGAACGGCGCGATTCAATTTCCCAAGATTGGTCCCTTGGTCGATCGATTCCACGTCGTCCACAAAATGTTTGCCAATGGTGAACGGTCGACCGGCCAATTGCACTTGGTATTGGCCGTGTTCTTTGATGTCCTCCAACGCGTCCCCAAAAAGTTTGGTCACATGGGCGGGCTGGAATGGGGAACCGATAGTCGCGACGGCTTTCACTTCTTCGATTTTCCCTGCCGCCATCAGAGCTGCGGTTCCGCCAAGGCTATGGCCGACGATTAACGATGGAGCAACGTAACGAGATCGCAGGGCGTCCGACGCTGCGATTAAATCTTCCACGTTGGACGAAAAATTTGTGTTCGCAAAATCACCTTCACTGTTCCCCAGCCCGGTGAAGTCAAAACGCAACACCGCGATCCCGCGTTGGGCCAACGCACGGCTGATTCGATTGGCCGCCTTCACATTTTTACTGCAAGTAAAACAATGAGCGAAAATGGCAAAACAAGTGGGATCCAGAGGCAATTCCAAACGGCCAGCCAGCAATTCTCCTTGAGAATTATTGAATTCGAATTTTTGACTTTGTGACATCAGAAAGGTCATCCCTCAGTAAAATTGCAAGCGGCAAAGGATCTCATTGGGCACAGTGCTGATGAAATTAGTACCTGATTGTGGAACGCCGGTCTCGTTTCACCATCCCACCCGGGGCCTAAACTAGCATCCTTCATGCCGGTCGATAATATCACTTTTGATAGTTTAAAAACTATGTATTAACAAACGCAGAATACCAACCTCATACCACTTTTAGAGCGAAAGGTCCAACGAATCGAGCCCCAGCGTTTGAAATCGCTTGACACCCTGCGTTGCTTTGACATGTTTCGGATCACCGGTGGAAGCGCGGTGATCCGTGCGGCCAGCGACCAGACCGACCAAGCATGGATTGAAATACTGGCGACGCGAACGCATCAAGTACCGTGCCGGCAGTTTTGCTTTTACGATTTGATTTTCCCATTATTTATGTTCATCTCCGGCGCGGTGGTTCCGTTCGCCCTGATCAGCAAACTCGAACAGGACCAATCGGCCTGGCGGTTGCGACTGCGCGTGCTTAAACGCGCAGGGCTGCTGGCGTTGCTAGGGTTGATCTATAACGGTGCGTTGCAGTTTGAGTTCACAACGCTGCGCTGGGCAAGCGTGCTCGGCCAGATCAGAGTTGCCTATTTCTTGGCCGCCATCATTGCGATCAGCATGCCAACGTTGCGAGCGATCAACATCTGGATCATCGGCATTTTAACTGCGATCGTGGCCCTGCATTTGTTTGTGCCAGTTCCGGATCACGGGGCAGGAGTGTTCACCGGAGTCGGGTCCATCAACGGTTACGTGGACCGCTTACTGTTGCCCGGAAGGTTGCTTGGCAAAACGATGGCTCCCGAAGGTATTCTCTGTGTTTTTTCAGCCGTTTCGGTAACGTTGATGAGAGTTTGGGCGGGACTGATGCTGCGGAACGAAGACTTGAAACCGTGCGGGAAGATCCTCGTCTTTTGTGGAACCGGTGTCGTAATCATCAGCGCTGCGATTTTGTCGAAAGATCAATACCCGATCATCGAATCATTTTGGACTTCGACTTACAATTTGTTTGTCGGCGGGATCATTTTCTTATGCTGGCCCTGTTTTACTTTGTGATCGACGCCAAAGGGTATTCGAGGTGGACGTTGTTCTTTTATGTCATTGAGATGAATTCAATTTTGATCTACATGGCCGTGAAAATCGTGAACTTCAAATCGATATCCACGTTCTTTTTTTCGGGGGCGGTGTTGCTTCTCAAACAGGAATCGCCGGTCCTATCGTTTTAGCGATCGTTGTTCAGTGGTCCCTGTTATACGTTTCATGTCGTAAAAATGTATTTTTGAGGGTTTAATTGGATTAGGTTAGTTTTTGGACGAACAGTGTTTTAAAATGGTTCTTTTGGAACTTTGAGGCACCAAGTGCGCCTAAGGGTTGGCTTTTCCAGTGACTGTCGTGGGATTGGTCCGAATTCCCGTAAACACTGCCATCGGGAACTCTGGCCAATCCGACTACGATTGCCAAACTCGCCGTTATAATCTGTGAATAGCCTCTAAAATTGCCGCAGTCTTTTTTTTAAGTAGTTTGAATAGTTATGCGTCGACAAGTTCTCTTTTTAATTTCTTTGGTCGGCTATTGCGCTGGATTTTCTGGCGAGATGGGGTTCGCCGCTGACCTGCGTACCAATATCGTCGTAATCATGGCCGATGATTTGGGATACTCTGACCTGGGTTGCTACGGCGGTGAGATTAACACACCGAATTTAGACCGTTTGGCTGTCAACGGGATGCGATACTCTCAGATGTATAACACGTCCAAATGCTCCACGACGCGATCGGCACTGTTAACGGGCCGTTATGTGACGCGCACAACGTTTAACGAAAATTACATCGCCGGACCAACTTTCGGAGAGGTCGCGCGATCGGCCGGGTACAGAACGCTCTGGAGCGGGAAAAATCACAGCAAAATCCTTCCACTTCAACGTGGCTTCGATCGGTTTTACGGGTTTCAGGGAGGCGCTTGTAGTTACTGGAATCCGGGTTCGGAAATGCCTAACGGTGGTGACTTTCCAAATTCATCGGTGCATAAATGGATGATCGACGGCAAATGGAAAAAAGATTTTATCCCCGATGATCCAAACTTTTACACGACCGACGCGATTACTAACTCGGCAGTCGACTGGCTGGAGGAATTTGAAACCGACGACCAACCGTTTTTGCTTTACCTCGCCTATACCGCACCTCACTGGCCGCTGCACGCTCATCAGCGCGACATCGACAAGTATAAAGGACGCTATGATGCTGGTTACCAAGTCATCCAAAAACAGCGATACCAACGCATGGGCGATAAAGGTTTAATCGATCCACAAATCGCCCCGATGCACCCACAAAACATCGCGCATTGGAACGCGCTCACTGCTGAACAGCGATCACTGGAATCGGCGCGAATGGAAATTCACGCTGCAATGGTCGACAATCTGGATCATAACATTGGCCGCGTCATCGAATCTTTGGACGATCAAGGGAAGCTTAACAACACGCTGATCTTATTTTTCTCTGACAACGGAGCCAGTTCCGAACGACTTGACCAATTCCTAAAAACATACGACCCATCAAAAGGCGAACAAATGGGGGACGTGTTCAGTTACGAATGTATCGGCAAACAATGGGCACAGGTCATCAACTGTCCATTGGCGAAATATAAAATGACCAGCCACGAAGGCGGCGTGTGCACCCCAATGATCGCCCATTGGCCAGACGGGATAACGAAAAAAAACGCGTGGCACCATCACCCTCTTCATGTCGTGGACGTAATGCAGACGATCGTCGAGCTGTCCGGTGCATCGTTCCCAGATCGGTTCGGTGACCGAGCCAGCAAACCGTTGGAGGGAATTAGCATTGTCCCTTCGTTTACCCAAACACCCTTGGCCGAACGTAAGCTGCCGATTGGGTTTGACTTTTCGGCCGGTCAAGGAATCCGAGACGGCGACTGGAAACTCGTCAAGCATGGCAAAGGCGGTTGGGAACTATACAACATGGCAGTTGACCGAACCGAAACCAAAGACTTGGCCAGCGCAATGCCAGACAAAGTCAATCAC
>CALDYR010000029.1 GCA_937944405.1 uncultured Pirellulaceae bacterium | reverse complement strand
CTGCAGCTTAAGCCAAAACACTAGTGGAGTGTCAGCATTGAATTTTAGGGTTAGCCGTTTTGGCGATAGCCACGGTTCCGAAACGAAAAACCGGGGCTAACGCCCAAACGGCTGATCTGAACAATCCTAATTCTTAATGCTGACAGACCACTAGCCTACGTTTTGCAAACCGGCGGCGATACCGTTGATCGATTGAATCAGGCACCGACGGAAATGTTCAGCGCGGTCTCCTTGGGGATCGCTGCGCAGTTTCCGCAACAGTTCCACCTGCATGTAATTCAATGGATCGACGTAAGGGTTTCGTACTTTAATGCTGCGTTGCAACCACGGTTCGGTGTCCAAGATTTGTTCCGCACCGGTGACGGCCAAAAGCATTTTTTTGGAAAGTTCAAATTCGTCTTTAATCGCCGTGAAGATTACGTCGGCGTCTTCTTTATCAGCTAATTCGGCGTAGAGCCCGGCAATCTCCATGTCCGCCCGGCCCATCCCAAGATGGACGTTGGACAGCATCGTGCGAAAGAAGGGCCAACGGCGATACATTTCTTTTAACTGGTTTAAACGTTCATCGGCGTCGCCCGATTTCAGGTATGTGTCAAACCCCGTTCCAACACCATACCAACTGGGGACGTTCGCCCGCGATTGGGTCCAAGCGAACACCCAAGGGATGGCGCGCAAATCATCTAAAGACTTTGTCGTGCGACGGTGAGCCGGTCGCGAACCGATGTTCCAGAGTCCAATCTGGTCGATCGGAGTTGCCGTTTGAAAGTAAGTTAGAAACCTTGGATGTTCCACCAATTGGCGATATTTTTCATAAGCCGATTGGCTCAGTTGATCCATCACTTGCGCCCAAATCTGAGTGTCAGATTGGTCAACACTTCGATGCCCTGTGGAACACAATACCGCGTGAAGTAATTGTTCGAGATGCCGTTTCGCGATCGCCGGTTCACTGTAACGGGAGCTAACGACTTCGCCCTGTTCGGTGATACGAATGCGCCCGCGCACGGATTCGGGCGGTTGTGCAAGAATCGCTCGATTGGTCGGCCCACCGCCGCGCCCCAACGAACCGCCGCGCCCGTGGAACAGCGTTAACATCACGTTGCTGTCTTTGCAGGCCTTTGCCATCTGGCGTTGGGCGGTGAACAGCATCCAATTGGCGCGCATGAATCCGCCGTCCTTGTTGCTGTCGCTGTATCCGATCATGATCTGTTGCCGCATTCCACGTAATTTAAGGTGTTCGGCGTAAAGGGGGTGTTCGAACAGCGCTTTCATGGTGTCCGATGCCGCCAGAAGATCGCCAACGGTTTCAAATAGTGGAACGATATCAATGCGCCCCAACAGCCCGGCGTCCTTTGCCAGCAACAACACTTCTAGCATGTTGCTTACGCTTTCGGTCATGCTGATGATGTAGGTTTCCATCGCGTGGGCACCGTTGGTGATCTGGGCCGATTGAATGACCTGGAATAAACTAAGTAAGTCTTTCACCTCGCCGCTGGCACCGCTGGAGTCCAGTTTTCCATCGTTCTGCAGTCGTTCGGTAAGTAGTTCGACTCGTTTCGTTTCGTCGGCATCTGCGTATCGGGGCACCAGTTCCTCGACCGCCTGTCGATGATGCCGCGCGTGTTGGCGAATGTCCATTGAAGCGAGGTGAAAACCGAACACATCGACCGCACGCATCAAACGACGAAAACGCCCGCGCACCAGACGTTCACCCTTGTTAGCAACCAGGCTGTCTTCGATCAGTTTGAGGTCGGCCGCAAATTCTTCAGCGGTTCGATATGCCCGTTTCAGATCTTCGGTGGGCGCCTCTTTAGGGGCGACGTCGATCAAATGATCGGTCGCACGAAGACGGCGATACATCATTACCAATTTTTCTCGATAAGGTTCCTGCTGAAAGCGGTCCAATACTTCGAATTCATGTTCGGGAACTAAATCACGGTCGGCGATGATGCTGCTTTCGAAGGCATCAGAAAATCCTACCCGATCGCGCGAACAGCTCAGCAATTCGTACATCGTTAGGACTTCCTTGCGGTAAAGTTCCAGCACCAATTTCTTTTGAGCCTGTAGTGCTTCGATCGTGATCTCGTTGGTGACAAATGGATTTCCATCTCGATCGCCGCCAATCCAAGATCCGTATCTGAGAATCGAGGGGACATCAAATTGGTGTCCCGGATAAACATCGGCGAGGCCGATTTCCAATTGTTGGTAGATTCGAGGCACCAAATCGAACAGTGTATTTTCAAAAAAGTACAGCCCGGTGTTGCGGACTTCGTCCATCACCGTCGGCCGTCGGGCTCGCATTTCCGAACTTTGCCACAGTAACACCACGTAGTCCAACAACAGGTCCTTTACCTGGTCCTGTTGGCGGTGATAAAGATCTTTGGAATTCAACTTCGCCAGCAGTTCTGAAACCTTCTTCAAAATCTGGCGCGTCGTACGGCGTCGTGATTCAGTGGGGTGGGCCGTGAAGACCGGCATGATCAGCATCCGGCCGAGCATCGATTGGACTTCTTGGGCGGTGAAGCCTTCGGACTTCAGTTCATGCAACGCATGAGAGATCGTTTCGTCCATCGGTTTGTCGCTGATGTACGCAATTTCGGAACGTTCATTGAGCACGCGGACCCGTTCGTGTTCTTCAGCGAGGTTGACTAATTGGAAATACGTCGAGAACGCTTTGAGGTTCGCGTCGGTGGCGTCTTCGTCTTCGATCAGTTCTGCGATCGTCTGGCGCATCTCTTGCAATGCGGCTTGATCCCCTGCCCTGCCCTTTTTGGCCAGCATGCGAATTTTCTCTTCCAGTTCCAGCACCGCAGCGCTTTGTTGGTGAGTGATCGTTTGGCCCAGCAGATCGCCCAATGTGCGGATGGTTGATTTAAGTTCGTTGGTGACGGTGGAGTTCGATTGACTCATGGATTTGCGTAATGAATGGACGAAGGAAACGAAGAAATCAACAAGGCCCCGTTCTAACGGTTTTACGTTGGTTATGCTACGCGGCCAAATTCGCCTTTGAAAAGAAGGCGGAAAAGGATGCTGAAGCTTAAAGGAGAGGCCTTGCGACGATAACCCGGCTCAGAGAGTGGCTTAAATACGAAATTGGATCACAATAGAGGGGGCGCAGAACTGGCTTTACTTGCCATCCTTGGCTAAGTTTGACATTGACGGTAGTTTTTCGCGTTTTAGAATATGCGGCTCGATGGGGAACGGCTTTTGTGTCCTCTTTCGATCGACGGCGTCACCACTGTTGGTGTATTCTAATAATGCTTTGGGTTTGGATGTTCTGACCCATTAAACCCATTAAGTAATGAAGGTCGACAACACGACCCCCCCAAGGAGTTTCACATGGCCAAAATGTATTTTGAATCTGATCTCAACACTGACGCACTTAAAGACAAATGCGTTGCCGTCATCGGCTACGGCAGCCAAGGCCGCGGGCAATCGATGAACTTGCGCGACAGCGGAGTCAACGTTGTTTTAGGCCTGCGTGAAGGCGGCAAAACTTGGAAGCAAGCCGAATCCGAGGGCTGGAAACCGCTCACGATCGAAGCGGCGGTAAAAGAGGGCGACATCATCTGCATCCTTACCCCGGATATGGCTCAGCCTAAGATGTACCGTGATCAAATCGCACCGAACCTAAAAGAGCAGGCCACGATTTTGTTTTCGCATGGTTTTAACATTCACTACGGTTCGATCAAAGTCGACGAAAAACACAACGTCGTGCTGTTGGCTCCTAAAGGCCCTGGCGGACTGGTTCGTCGTCAGTACGAAGAAGGGGCTGGCGTACCGGGATTGGTTGCCGTCCATCAAGACGCTTCGGGGGATGCTCTGCAGCAGGCACTGGCTTACGGTTGGGGAGTCGGAGCGGCTCGTGCTGGAATCATCGAAACGACTTTCGCAGAAGAAACAGAAACCGATCTCTTCGGCGAACAGGCTGTGCTGTGCGGCGGCGTCACCGAACTGATCCGTGCCGGTTGGGAGACATTGGTCGAGGCTGGATACCAACCTGAAGTGGCGTACTTCGAATGCCTGCATGAAGTGAAATTGATTGTCGATTTGATCTTTGAAGGCGGCGTCGCACGGATGCACGAATTTGTTAGCGATACCGCTGCTTGGGGCGATTTGATCTCGGGCCCGCGCGTCATCACAGCGGAATCGCGTGAAGGCATGAAAGCCGTTCTCAAAGACATTCAAGATGGCACCTTCGCCAAACGATGGGAAAAGGAACACGAAGACGGATATCCAGAATTCAAGCGTTTGCGTAACGAAGCCTTTACTCACGACATTGAAACTGTCGGAAAAGAAGTCCGTAAACATTTCTCTTGGCTCAAAGACTTACAGAGCGCGTAATCCGCTTTAAGCAATTGAGTTATCCAAATCAGGGAAGTCCAGCGGTCAACGTTGCGACTTCCCTTTTTTGTTTTGGTCCTTGCGGGAATTTAATGAGCGGCCGGAAAGCCGTAGTGAGATTCGTCAGAATTCCGTTTGGGATACAAGAGAATTCTGGCAAATCGCGCTGCGGTTATTTTAGATGACAAGGGTCCAGGAGGGCTTTATCACAATCAACGCAGGCAGACCTTGTTGATTTACCAGCGATGATTTTACTCAAAACCCCGCAATATCGATTTTAAAGACGATCCCCTATGTTTATTTCTCTGGCAAGGCAATCTCATCGGTATCAATCATGACGCAAAACATCGACAATCTTAGCCCCCAACAGCTGCTAGAACGGCTCGCCGAAGAAACCCGTGCCGCGTCTCAGCGCGTCTATCAGCTCGACCACGCGACCCCGTTAAACGAAATCACCCTTGTTGGCGGCTGTCGGCTGAGACTAAAACGGGAAGACACGTCGACCGTTCACAGTTATAAATGGCGCGGCGCGTTTAATAAAATTGCGGCGTTGCACGAGTCCGGGTTTCGAGGCGACCTTGTCGCCGCTTCGGCCGGCAACCACGCCCAAGGCGTCGCCCTCGCGGCTAAAAAGCTGAAACTTAAAGCCACGATTTTTATGCCCGTTTCCACTCCGAAAGTCAAACAGCAGGCGGTGAAAAACTTCGGCGGGGACTTGGTTGAAATCCGCCTCCACGGTGACAAGTTCGACGAAGCTGCCGTTGCCGCTCAAACCTTCGCTCAGCACTCCAATGGGCAAGTCATCGCGCCCTATGATGATCTTCTGGTGATCGCCGGGCAGTCTACAATCGGCGTCGAAATCGTCAATGATCTGACCTCAGCGCCGACGCACGTGTTTCTTCCCATCGGCGGCGGGGGGATGGCAGCGGGCGTTGCATCGGTATTGAAATCAGCCTTTCCCGAGGCCAGATTGATCGGAGTCGAAGCGCAACAACAAAACAGCATGGGGACGTCGATCCTTGCCGGTCAGCCAACAACATTGCCGGCGGTTGACCGGTTCTGTGATGGCACTGCGGTGGCGCGGCCCGGGCAAATCAATTTCAGAGTTTGCCAATCACTTTTGGATGAATTTGTTTCGGTCGACAATGATCAAGTCTGCCAAGCTATTCAGTATCTCTGGAATGAACTGCGGATCATTGTTGAACCGTCGGCCGCCTTGGGGGTCGCGGCGGCACGGCAGGCGGATTTGAGTTCTTCCGATTCGGCACTGACCGTTCTTTCGGGATCCAATGTTGATTTCATGACGTTGCCCCAGATCGCGAAACGCGGCCGCGACGATATCCCCGAGGAACGGTATTTTTGTTTCGAAATTGGCGAAAAACCCGGACAGCTGATTGGTGTTTTGGACAATTTTTTCAGCAAGATGAACATCATCGACTTCCAGTACGGCAAAGTCGCCGATAAGTGCGCGTTTCCCGTCATCGGATTCGAAGTTCCAAAGTCCGCTCATCAGCAGTTCGAAGAATTTCTCCACGACCCGACAATTCCGCCGTACAAAGAAGTCACTGGCGCCGCGTCGGTCGCATTCCGTGTCATCCCCTTCCGAGTCGATTTATTGAACCACCCGTTTTTTGCGGTGATTGGGTTTCCCAACCGTCCTGGTGCGTTGCGTGACTTTATGCGTGGTGCCAGTCAGCACGCCAACGTTTGCTATATGAACTTCATCGACTCGGGCCAAGAGCAGGGGCAGGCGCTAATGGGGTTTGAAACGGATTCTCCCGGCCAGTTGCGGCAATTCAAACAGTGGCTGGTGGAATCGCAAACACGTTTTGAAGAAATTCCGATGGAGACCATCAAGCATCTCAGCCAATCGGTCGGCAGCACGTCTGATTTTGCCGCCGACTTTGTCCGCCGTAAGTAATTGAGTTTCTGGGGCTTCTTGAGTGGTTCCTTTGAGTGGTTCTACTTTGAGTTGTTTTACTTTGAGTTGTTTTACTTAAACTGCTTGATCAGTCACGTCGGAAGTGACAACTTCAACTTCGTTCAACGGATTGCCGAGGGGATGGCCTCGCACGACAGAGGCCGAAATCCGGTCAAGCAAGGTCATCTGAAGGCGGTTTGTGTAAAAAGAAACTGAATCGATTGTTTGTTGAATTTTAGTTCCCTCGTGAGCTAAACTAGTGGTCTGTCAGCATTAAGAATTAGGATTGTTCAGATCAGCCGTTTGGGCGTTAGCCCCGGTTTTTCGTTTCGGAACCGTGGCTATCGCCAAAACGGCTAACCCTAAAATCCAATGCTGACACTCCACTAGCCCCCGAGCCTCGTTGTGTTCGGAAGGGGCCCTGGAATTTACGGGGGCTCGATATCGTGTTGTGAATTAACAGAATTATAAATTAGTGCGCTGCAGGGAATTCTGGTGAATCCTCTGCATTGATTTGAACTGACAAACCACAGGTCCGTTTGGAGCGGCTAAATTCTCTGAAAATCCGATTTTGTTTAACCGCTGTTCAATGGGAATAATCATGGGACTACCAATGGAGATCTGCATCGTGCCTCGTTTTTTGCGACTGTTATTATTCGTAGGTTTTGGGTTGTGGGGATTGATTTCGACTTCGTTGGTCCCGGTCGGGCACGGGCAAACGACTCCCGTTGAATCCGAAGCTGTTGAATCCAAAGCTGTTGAATCCAAAGCTGATCAGAAACTCGATCAAGCCGAGGCCCCCAAACTTTCACAAACTCAGCACTCGGTCACGATTGAAGGAGCGGAGGTTGCGTTCACCGCGACGGCAGGGAAGATGTTGATGAAGAACGACCAAGGCGATCCCAAAGCCAATGTGTTCTTTGTCGCGTACACTAAAAACGACGCGCCCCAAGAAGAACGCCCTGTTACCTTCTGCTTCAATGGCGGACCGGGATCGTCGTCGGTGTGGCTTCATTTGGGAATGCTGGGCCCACAGCGTGTTAAATTCAGCGACGATCCTAAACCTCTTCGTCCACCGCACCAGTTGATCGCCAACCCGTATTCCTTGCTGGACAAAACGGATCTCGTTTTCATCGATCCGGTCAGCACCGGATTCAGCCGTCCGATCAAAGGGGAAAAGAAGCAGCAGTTCCACGGTTATAACCAAGACATCCGCAGCGTCGGACAATTCATTCACGATTACACAACAAAGAACGGGCGCTGGGCATCACCGAAATTCTTGCTGGGCGAAAGCTACGGCGGTTTGCGAGCCGCGGGGTTGAGCGGCGAACTACAAAAACGATATCACATGTATCTCAACGGCATTGTGTTGGTTTCGGCGGTCGTTGATTTCCAAACGTTGCGGCCCGGATCGGGGAACGATCTTGCTTACGGACTCTTTCTGCCGACTTACGCCGCGACTGCGTGGTACCACGATGCACTTTCGGATGATCTGCAATCATTAGAGGTTAGCGCCGTGGTCGAACAAGCCAAAGCGTTCGCCCAGACGACCTACATGCAATCCCTGTTGGCCGGCGACGCACTGCCCGAAGGCGAACGAACCAAAGTGATCGCGCGTATGTCGGAGCTGACGGGGTTGTCGCGCGACTATCTTGACCGGGCTAATTTGCGCGTCAGCATGGGGCGTTTTGGAAAAGAGTTGTTACGGAATCGTAAGAAAGTCATCGGCCGGTTCGACAGTCGTTACTCAGGAGTCGACCCCGACCACGTCGATGGATCGGTGGGCCATGACCCCAGTGCGTCGGTTTTCTTTGGCCCTTTTTCTTCCGCCATGAATCAGTATTTGCGTGACGCGTTGAAGGTCGAAGAAGACCACGTGTACGAGATATTGACTCGCAAAGTCCACCCATGGGATTACAGTGAATTCGCCAATCGCTACGTCAGCGCTTCGGATACACTGCGTACCGCGATGCGCGATAACCCTTATTTGAAAGTGTTCGCAGCGTGTGGTTACTACGATTTGGCGACCCCATCGTTTGCGATGGAATACACTCGCGACCATTTGAATTTGCCGCCGGAATTGCGGAAGAACTTTACAACGGAATTCTACGAAGGCGGACACATGATGTACGTCCACTCGCCATCGTTGAAAAAGCTCCGGCTGGACTTGGTGAAGTTCTATCAAGACGCCTTATCCGATCTGCCCGCGAACGCCAAAGAGGCGCAAGCTGGAGCCGCTCTGTCGGAGCGCGCTCAATCAGAGGTTGTCCCGTCTGAGACCGCCCCGCCTGCGCGGCATTAGTGGATTGAAACTCGGTTTCTGAACAGACAACACGTGTGTTTGGGGCGGCTTCTCCGGGTTTAGAATGGCTCGCCGATTGCGTATTTCCGGATGCCGCGCCATAATTGATCGCTTCATGAATTTCTCCCTCAGCCAGCTTTCCGAGAGAACTGGAGCACCGATGCAAGATAAAGTCCGGCACACCGCGATCACCTTTGATGACGTTCTAATTGAACCGGCCTACAGCGCGGTGGTTCCCTCGGAGGTCAACGTTTCCACGCAATTGACACAACGTATTGCACTCAACACGCCGCTGCTGAGCAGTCCGATGGACACCGTCACCGAAAGTAAAATGGCGATCGCGTTGGCGAAAGTCGGCGGTATCGGGGTGATCCACAAAAACATGTCCGCCGCCGACCAGGCCGCTGAGGTCTATAAGGTGAAACGGTCGGCTAACGGGATCATTTTGGACCCCGTCACCCTGCCTCCTGAAGCCACCGTCGGACAGGCTCAGGAGATGATGGCGCAGCACAAGGTTTCCGGAGTGCCGATCGTGCTAGCTGATGGCACGCTCGCTGGTATTCTCACTCGTAGGGATCTCCGTTTTCTTGAAACCACGGAAATTGCCGTCTCAGAAGTCATGACGGCCGATCCATTGGTGACGGCCACGGGGAATGTGACGCTTGAGGAAGCTGAAAAGATTTTAACGGCTAAAAAGGTGGAGAAGCTTTTACTGATTGACGATGAAAGAAAACTAACGGGACTCATCACGATCAAAGACATCGACATGATGCGTCGTTTCCCCAATGCGTCCAAGGACGGTCAAGGGAGGCTGCGGGTCGGTGCGGCGATTGGAGTCCACGATTTAGATCGGGCTCAGCGTCTGATTGAAAAAGATGTTGATGTCCTGATCGTCGATAGTGCTCACGGCCATTCCAAGAATGTCATAGAGACCATTGAGGCGATCAAATCGAAATGGGACATCGACGTCATTGCGGGTAACGTCGCGACGGCCGAAGGCTGTTTGGCGTTGATTAAGGCGGGGGCTGATGCGGTGAAAATCGGTATCGGCCCTGGTTCAATTTGTACAACACGTGTGGTCAGTGGAATTGGCGTTCCGCAGATCACGGCGATCTACGAATGCAGTCAGGTCGCTGAGAAACACAATATACCGGTGATTGCCGACGGGGGAATTCGTTACTCCGGAGACATCACCAAAGCGATCGCGGCCGGTGCGAGCTGTGTCATGATCGGCGGATTGTTTGCCGGACTTGTAGAGAGTCCTGGTGAAATGATTTTGTACCAAGGCCGCACCTTTAAGGTGTACCGAGGTATGGGGTCACTTGGCGCGATGGCCAAGGGGTCCAGCGAACGTTATCGACAGGCGGCCGATGGACCGGGGAAACTGGTTCCCGAAGGCGTAGAAGGACGCGTTCCGTTTAAGGGGGCGTTAAGTGATTTTGTTTATCAATTGATTGGCGGTTTAAGAGCGGGCATGGGTTATGCCGGCACGCAGACGATCGATCAGTTGAGACACGATGCGAAGTTTATACAAGTATCAGCGGCGAGTGTTAGAGAAAGCCACCCTCATGATATTGCGATTACTCAAGAATCACCCAATTACAGCACGGAATCTCCGTCGGGAGACGCCAGCTAAAAATGGTGTAACTAAGCCCCCGGCGGCGAAATCCGCGTGGACGGCATTGACCGCTTTGACGATGTTTGTGTTTCCGGCACATTTATGTGCCCAGGAGGGGCTGCCAGTTCCTCCTCATCACACGCAAACATTCAAACTTTCGGACCTTGATCCTGAAGTTGCGTCTAAGATCAAAGCGGAGCATTATGCGGCTCAGGATCGCAACATCCAGCATGCGTATCAACGGCAGCTGCATGCCAACCAGCAGCGCTCCGTGTTCGCCGCCCAGCAAGCGGCGTTTAAAAAGTCGGCCTTTGATCAGCCGCGCGGCCGCCGGTCGGTACCGGTGGCCTATCAAGCTCCGGCTTTTCCTAGGACGACCCTAACTGCGCCACACATTCCGGTTGCTAATGCTCCAAGGCCGCTGGCAGGTCACGCGGTCGGCCAAACGTATATGCCGCCGGTTCACATTCCGCCGCCGCAAAATTACTCCCCCCCAACCGTCGACAGTCGTTCGGTCTACGGGCGCCGTATTGCGGTTGAGAATTTTGCTCCACAGGCGATTCGCACTCAAACGCACAACACGGCGTATCGTCATCCGGGGCCTCCCTTGCATCGGAATAAAGCTCCGGTTCAACCGCAACGCCGAATCAGCCACACAAACCATCCCGCGGTCTCAGAAGACTCTCACGTTTTCTTGCAGGACCGAATTTCAAACGCTTTGACGCGGCGATTCAAGAAAGGCAAAGAGAGAACGGAGGTGGGAGGGTTGGCCGATGACCATCGTGAACAACCCATCGATACGCAACCGGTGGCCGAAATTGCGGAAGCCTATTCCGTGATGGAATCTGATGATTCCACGGAAATTGTGTTCAGCGATTCGATTCCAACGCCGGTTAAAAGTTCACTCAAAGGTGCGATCGCATTATCAGACCGCGACATCGATGAAGGGCAGTCATACGCTGACATTCTCAACAGCAATCGCTACGCCGCGAAGGTCGGCTCCAGCGGAGGGCCGTCGACAGCGCGTCCTGACGACCATCAGTTGCCGTTCAAGCCCGGGATGATCAAAGCACATGCCAGACAACGTTCGATAGAACGCGCAGTGCATCACGATTTGGGGCAGGAATCCTTAGAAGTTGCCACCGGAGATCTTGAGGAAACGATTTTTGACCGCTATGAAAGCATCCGTCAGACTTCTGGCCACCAGGTCCGGGAGCACGGGCTGGAACAGCCGTTGGCAAGAACGGTCCGGCGACGATCGGCAAAACCGCGTACCCAAGTCGCCGCGTTACCGCGTCCTGACAAATACCCATCTAGGCGGCGTGTGCCGGCCAACAACGTGTCTGTTTTGTCGCAAAAAAGCGATAATGTTAATCCTGAAATCGGGGGTCGTGGCGGCTTTAACCCGCGAGACAGGTTCGATTCACCGCCGGCCCCCACCGGTGATTTTGATTCATCCGATCGACCAAATCTGCGTGACGATCTACGCGACGTAGATGATGAAATGCTGGAAAAAGCACGAAAACAACGAGCCCGTGTCCGTAGCCGATTGGATGACGAACTGGACCTAGGGGAGCTTGATCGCGAGTTGGATGAAGATGCCGAACTTGAAGATGCCGAACTTGATCTCGACGATGAAAGTCCCAATCGTGTTCCCCGTAAATCTTGCATCGAGTTCCAAGACGAGTTGCTTACCGGTTCAATCAGAGACATCTCTTTGGACATCAGCCCTCCTGCGGCCAGCGAAGGGGCCCAGTACGGCGGATTGGCGAGAACTTGGAGCGATCGGCGAGGGAATATCTTGGCGACCGGAGCCCTCGTCGATATGCGACGCGGGTACGTGATTCTGGACAGTGGCCAGAAGTTGGCGTACTCACGATTGAGCGAAGCTGATTTGGCGGCTGTTTCAGAGTTTTGGCGGTTGCCGGAAGTCTGCCTGATCGGCAACCGCGGTGGCAGTCCTTATCGTAACTGGACGCCCCAAGTGGTGACTTGGAAGGCATCGAACCTCTGTCATAAACCGTTGTTCTTTGAAAACGTTCAGCTCGAACGATACGGGCATTCACGCGGCCCGATCGCTCAACCGATTCACTCGACGTTGCACTTCTTCGTCAGTTTAGTGTCAGTGCCGTACAACACTGCCATATCTCCACCGAATGAATGCGAGTACGCCTTGGGTTTTTATCGTCCCGGCAATTGTGCTCCGTGGTTGAAGGATCCAGTTCCGATCAGCCTGCAGGGAATTCGACGCGAGGCACTGTTTGTGACCGGAGCCGCCTTCATTCCATAGAAAACAGTAAGAGCTCATTATTAACACATCGCAAGATGTTGAAGGCGATTGGTTAGGCCGCAGATTTATCTGCGGCCTTTTTACGTGTGTGCCCAGCATCGACGCTACAGGAATAAATCTGGGTTCGGTTTTGCGTTTTCCGTCCAATAATTGGATCCGGTCGGCGAATGCCTATCGTTCAATTGTAAGATTGGGCGAAAACACGTTGGTCAAACCAGTTTTGCCTTGGGTTCGTTAAAAAGCTATACTTCTATAGATAAATCCCTTTTTTTTTCGATCGTTAAATGAGAACGCTCATTCAATTTATTGCTGTGTCAGCCACTTGTGTTTTCAACGCGGGTATTTTTAACGCGGGTATTTTCGGCGTGGGCGTTTGGGGTGTACAAGTCGCGCGGGCTCAGACGGAGGAAATTTTCCAACAGCAAGAAACCGAGACCAATCGTTTCTTCGAACAAGCACACGGTGCGCTCGATGCGGCCTTGGACCTTTTTGACGCTCAAGAAGCACTGCCAGGTAAGGTGGATTTAGCGTTCTACGATTTCCTCAGCCGCACCAGAGAGTCAGAAGAAACAAAGATCGAAGGGTATCTCGATGCCGCCGCTGGGGCGCTCGGCATTTCAAGTATCTCTGACCGCCGCAGTCGGCTATCGGACATACGTACTGAAATCAAAGCAACACGCGCGGAACTAACGGTCTACCAACGAAAAATCATTTCCGCGCCTGTGAGTAGCTATAACCCACTGGTGGCAACCCAGTCGGGGTATGAGAAAAAAATCGCGACTGCCAAAGAGAAAATCGTGCAGCTTGAACAGAAAATATCAGAAGAAAAAGATAAGCTGGTGGTCGAACTAAAACGCATCGGCATGGATCTTGACGCTGAAAAGATCGACATACTTCTGGAGTCGATTACTGGCGACGAATTTGTGCGCGTGTCCATCATTTTTGATAACGCAAAAGCTTTCGCGTTGGAACTCGAACAATTGACCGAACAGACCGGCGAAGATTTAGAAGCGGCAAAGAAGTACTATGGCGTGTATTTAATGCTGCTTAAAACGGTTGACCGTCTTCAGAATAAGTTTATCGAAAACGTTGACGAAGTTTACTATCCAAAATTGGACGGGTTCGCTGAGCAGGCGAAACAGAATATCGTAGAAGCTAAAAAAGCGATCAACGCCGGAGCCGACGCGCAGGTGTTGGAAGGAAACATGGATAGTAACCAATTGACCCTCGATGCGGCACAGTATTACAAACAAGGGTTGGCCCAGCAGAAGCATCAGATGCGAATCGCGAATCTAGAATGCAAAAAGAGCATCCTCACCGCGACCAATACATACAAAACAGTAGCCCTCAGTAAGGATGTCGCCAGTTTGATGGCCACCAGTCGACGCGCTTTTAATTCCATCTCCAATCTTGAGGTGCCGAACCTGCGTCCTTTTGAAAACGTAAAAATGCGGGAGGCATTCGGTAAATTGACTCAGGAATTGAGAAAGTAACGGACGTGAAACGTTGGCGCATTTTCTTCTCCGGCCACGTTCAAGGCGTTGGATTTCGGTACACCTGCCGCCAACTTTCTGGTCGTTACCAAATTTCTGGGTGGGTGAAGAATCTGCCCAACGGATCAGTTGAAATGATCGCCGAAGGAAAAACCCGCCTGCTTGAACAGTACGTTGCGGACATCTGCGAAGCGACGCACGGGCGCGTCGCCGGGACTGAGATCGCACGGTCCGCCGCGACCGGTGAATTTTCAGGACTCGAAATCCGTCATTGAGGAACACGCGCAGAATAACTTGGGTGTTGGGGCGACGTCCGGTTTGTGCCCGTGTTTTTATATTAAACAGCTAGCGAGCAGGTGTACGTGTTTGGGCGACGACAAACGCGTGCGCCTGTTGGCTAACGGTTAAACGAAAGAAATTCGCTGGCTTGAAAACTCCAAATTTATAGGGCCCGTGACCCTGAGTAGGAGTGGGCATGAAATAAGCTCTCGTACTGACCCGTGTTCAAAACGTGGCGTCGCGGCGGATCGAATCACAAGTGTTTTTGTGGTTTGTCAGGATTCAAAATTGGCGGGATGGATTGATGTGGAGATGGCTGGATCTCGGTTTTCTTGCCACGGGGCTAAGTTCTGGCGAATCCAACGGCGTTAGGATCGGAAGTGAAAAGAACGATTGGGACGCGTGCTACGACTTCATCTCGATGCCGCGCATCGTCCCGGTAGCGCTTGCAAACGCGTCGATCGGCAACCCCAGACGCTGTAACATGGAGGTGTAAAGGTTCGGCAGCGGGTAATTGTTTGCGCGGTCAAAACCTAAGTGTTGCCCGTGTTTGAATCCGCCACCGGCGAAGACTACCGGCATGTTCTTGGTGCTGTGTGCCGACGCATTGCCCAGATTGGAGGTCAACAGCATCATCGTGTGGTCCAGCAGAGTACCATCGCCTTCGCGGGTTTGGCTAAGTTTGCGAACCAGTTCTCCCCATGCCGCGACTTGTGCTTCTTCTACGATCGCCAACTGGGCCAATTTTACTTCGTCGCGCCCGTGGTGACTGAGGGTGTGATAGCCTTGGTCGACACCCGCCAAAGGAACACGCTGGCCGCCGCCGGATGAATGCATGGTGATGAACCGCGTACTATCGGTCTGAATCGCCAAGAACATAACCTCGTACATCGCTGATTGTAACGCGATCGTGTTGGCGCTGTCGGCGACTATTTCCGGTGGTTTTGCGTTGACTTTGGGTTTGGGTTGATCGGTCCAGTCTTCGTTGACTTCCAGACGACGTTCCAGATCACGAACGCTGGAAAAATACGCTTCTAATTTTTCTTGATCTCCAGCCCCGAGTCGTTTTTGAACTGCTCGCGCTTCGGCACCGACGATGTCCATGATGCTGCGGCCTTCGCGAATCCTCTGGCCCATCTCTTTGCGTGCTTGGGGACTGTCGTCGACGAACAATTTTTCGAAAAGCCGGCGCGGCGAATTCTCTGGTGGGATCATCGCCCCATTTTCGGTGAAGGAGGTACCGGTTGCTTCTGAAGCGCTCAGCACCAGCGACGGATGACGAGTGTGATGGCCGAGATGTTTGGCCATCAACTGGTCAAGCGAGATGGAGTTGCGAAAGTTAGATCCGCTGTACGGCGCGGCCGAAAGAATGCACGGTTCGGCTCTGTGGCCACCACCGACATCGGGATGCGATGTGCCAGAGATGATCGTAAAATAATCTCTCAAGTCATCAATCGGTTTGAGATACCGCGTCGCTTGGTAATTTTTTCCGGTTTCTTGGGGGAAGAGATTTGGCCCGTGGAATCCCAAGGCGTTGCTAACGCCAACAAATCGCCGGGGGGCGCCGGATGCTGCCTGCGCCCGTTTTCCAAACGCGGGAGCCATCGAATCTAACCACGGTAACGCCATCGCTACGCCGACTCCTCGCAACAGGGTGCGGCGCGATAGATGCTGATTTTTCGCAAAGTGGACCGTTTTCATGTTCTTTCATGCCGTAAAATTCATCCCGACGTGCGTGTTCTGTCGTCATACCGGGACGCGGTTGACGTTACTTGTATCGAAATTGAGGACTCAGAATGACTTGTTTTATAATCGATCGAACTCCGTACTTTTTATCTTCGGTCGCTTGGGCGATCGCGGTGACTCCTTTGCGGTCGGAAAAACTCGGTTGTGCACCGGTGGCGTAAGTGATTAAATGCGACGCGAACGATTTGGCTAATTGTTCGGGGTCTTTCAACATCATTTTTTTTAAACCGTGAATGTCGTTGAACCGCTTACCACTGGGAAACGTGTAAGAAGAATCGACTCGATTTCCTTGGGCCCGAGATGTCTTTCCCTTCTTGGAGACCAACGTTCGGTAGCGTGTACGAAATCCGCCGATCACATCGTAGCTTTCCAAGGCGAATCCTGGCGGATCAATTTTCACGTGGCAGGACGCACAACTTTCTGAACTCCTGTGTTTTGCCAGTTGACTGCGGATCGAGGTCGCACCCCTGATATCCGGTTCGACCGCTGGTACATTCGATGGGGGCGGTGGAACGTGGAGCCCAACGATTCGCTCAAGCATCCAAACACCGCGTAAAATGGGCGATGTCGTGGTGCCGTTGGCAGTCACCTTTAAGATGCTGGCGTGGGTGATGATTCCGCCGCGCTGATCGGATTTTTTTAGTTCAACTCGTTTCATCCCAGTGCCGCCGGGCCACTCAATCCCGTAATGTCGCGCCAGTCGGCTGTTAAGGTAAGTGAAGTTGGAATCGACAACGTTGGTGATGGGCAGATCTTGTTTGATCAGTTCGGCAACGAAGGCATGGGTTTCCTCGGGTAGGGTGTGATGCAGAACATCATCGTACTCCGGATAAAGTTTGCCGTCGGGGTTGGTGTCGCTGATTTCATACAGCTTCAACCATTGCTCAGTGAATTCTTTGAAGAACACAGCCGACTGTGGATCTTTTAACATGCGTTCGACCTGTTCTTGTAGGACGCTTTCATTTCCAATCGTTCCGTCAGCGGCCAGTTTCAGCAGTTGTGGATCGGGCCCCATTCCCCACAAAAAGTGGCTCAACCGGTTGGCTAAGGCGTAATTCCCCAGCTTCCCCGGCGTTTCTTCGAAGAAGAGGAACCTTGGGGAACAAAGGATCGCCCGGTAACCGGCCCGCAGTCCTGCTTCGAACGATTTGGATTCTCGATACCGTTGGATTGCAAAATCGGCGTAGGGGTTAATCTCATCAGCGGTCACGGGTTTTCTAAAGGCGCGTTGGGCGAACTGGAGGGTAAGTTCGCGCAAGTCCGATTCCGGGGTTTTCGAAATGATCTCTCGGGGCTCCCAAGACGACTTCCCCCGTCCGCGCTTTGACTTTGCCGCCTCTGATTTTTCTGAGAGGGCCAGTTCGCCAATGAGGGCTTGTTGGGTGTGGGGGCTCGCGACGTTGTCCAGTCTTTCCATCTCGATCCATTTGATGGCGACGCCTGGTAGGTTTTTAATTTCCTTTGCGGGTTTCCTGCCGGGAATGATGCCGTTGATCCTCCGGTTGACGAAGCTCGCTTTTACCAGGCCGCTGTCTTTGGGGACAACCAATAACTTGTGTCCACTTTTTATCCACGCCGTAAATTCATGCTCAGTAGGTTTTTCGGTCGCCTCAAAACCTCCAATCCAATATAACGCGGACTCTCGATTGTTTCCGTAGCCCGATTCCAACCCACACCAAACCACGCCGTTGTTGGGTGGATTGACCGCTTGTGCTCGTAAACGAATTCTGTACCTGCCGGCTTGGGAAACCTTTGTGTTCCTCATGCGTCCGTAAAACGCAACGTCGGTCGACCAAGCCACGACATCTTTCTGCTCCGGCCTTCCCTGGGGTTCTCGATCGGTATCGCTTTCGTCGCGGCGGAGTTTCGTCCAATCTAGCCGAATCGTGCGAGGAACTACGACTTGTTTCACCCGATTAAACGCGGCGTCCAAAGCAACATCGGCGGCCTTCAGATAGGCCAACATGGAGTGGTCAGAGATCTGCTGGCTACTGGAAACGGTGTCGAATCCATCATCTAGTGACTCCGCCGGAAGATACTCTCGCAGTGGAACATCGATTTGCAACAGATCGCAAACGTTGCGCTCGTATTGGGCGCGAGTCAAACGCCGGGCCGAAACACGCCCGCGATTTAGCGACGCCTTGGCATCGGCGGCCAACAATGTTTTGCCGAGCGCTAAACCGAAGACTTTCTTATCAGCGGCGTCGAGCTTTTCTTCGGGGGGCATTTCGCCAGTACGGACTCGATCGTAAACACGTTCCCATAAATAAAAATTGTCCGGAACGCTTAAATCCATCGTCAGCGATTCCAAATTCAGATCCCCCTCCGTTGTTCCAGCATCATGACACGCGATACAGTTATCCTGAATGAATTCAGTTATCTCGGTGGAAGGTTCTTCCGCGATCGCCATGGCCCCCAAGCACGTCATCAGACCGCGCGAATCACGGGTTAAGTGACTGCATCCAATTGAGTAGATCTCGATCGCGACCAAGCAAACCATCAACCGGGGCAACGTTCGAAAAAGCGTGTTCTTGAGCTTTATCATTTTTACGTTCGAGCAATTCTGTAGCGGAGGGAGCAGGAGTTTTAATCAGCGTCTAAAACTCAGGGGAGGCAGAATCTAACGAGTTAAACCGACTTCTTTCGCGGAAGTAACGTTCCAATTCGCCGCAAAACCCAACTTTCCACAGACATCAGACTGAAATAACACTCGAAAACTGCACCTTTTTAAACCTGTCAAATGTGCGAGGGGCTGGGTTTACGAACCAATTCCGAGACCAAATTGCTGTGCAGTGGCGTGCACCAGCAGAATCGCGGCAATCCGTCCGTAGCAGATGATAGTGGTGGTCAGACGTTCGTGTTCGGGTGCTTGGCGGGAAATTGGCCAGCTGCCGTTTCTTTCGGCGCGACGCGTTTTTTTAATGTAGCTGGATTCGCGAGAATTCAGGCCATCAGAAGTCACCATAATCCCCGGACAATCCACTGGCAGCCAAGAGAAACGATCAACATCGTATAAGACGCAAACTGTAAAACGTGGAAGGGTTGCTAGGGAGGAGGTTGAGTGCCCACTGTCTTTCTGTCGGGCTTAGTTTGCAAATTTTTGCCGACTCCCTTTGAAGAATTTGAACCAAAAGATCATAATTATCGTAAAGACGTTATAAACGGAATTTTTGCGTCCAGAATTGCTTCACAAAACTCACGCCCTTTCAGACTTCGAAAAGCCTCGACTATGCTTCGATTCGCCTCGGACTTCGTATTTATCGCTCAGCGTCCTGAAGTTACCGATTGGCTAACACCGGTCTGGTTATTGTCGGTGGGAATCGCTTCGGGGTTTGTATTGGCGATGTTGATGTTGGTTAAATTGGCGGTCTTGCAAAAGGTGCCATTGTTTAACTCAGTCCGACCCAAGACGGTCGTTTATCATGTGTTTAGCTTATTGTTGGCGGCAGTGTATGTGGCCTTGTTCCTGTTTTATTATAGTTGGCAATATGGAACGCTGAGGTTTGATGGGGATCTGATTTTTGGGTTAGCGTTTGTGGTGCCGCTGTGTTTGGTGATCGGGTACGGCGCGTGGTGCTTGGTGGCCAAAGAGATGGCAGGGGAGACGTGGGCATTTGCTACCGAAGGCTTTCTTGGCTGGATGAACCGAATTGGATTGGCGTTTTTGATCTTCGCGTTGTTGGGGGCCGTTCTTGCTTCCTTCGACGGCTTCGGTGTGGTTAAGTTCGTTGATGACCCTAACGAAATGATGGCGTCTTTGGCCCGGTTGCCGGCAGCGGGATCTCAAGTTGTTGAAATCGAGGTGCCGCCAAGCCCCCTCGATCACACCGGCGACGCGGCGTCGATGAGTTTTTTCGGTTCGGAATTAACGCAGCTGAGCGTCCTGACCGATCAGCAGATCGAAGTCAGTGCCGAACCGATTACCCCTGAAACCAGTCGGGCGCGGGTTTATGACATCGAAGCCAACGAACAACCGACGGTCGTATCGAAAAACTTTGCTCGGTTGAGTGAGAAGCAATACGACGCTCTGTATGTCAATAACCTTGGTGCTGCTTCGGCCAAAGTGCGATTGGAAGTTCGCACCGCGCCGATCATCCCCGAAGTCGCGATCATCCCGGCGGCAGCGTTTTTCGTCGTGATGATCTATCTGCTGTATATGTTGTTTTGCGTACTGGCTCCGAAAGTTGCGGCCGTCGCGCTGTCGACGTTCAAAACCGAGGTGTCGCAACCGTTGTATTTGCTGGTGGCCGTTATCGGGATTGTGTTCGTGGTGGCCTCAATTTTTATCCCTTACAACACCTTTGGCGAAGACATCAAACTGTACAAGGAATCGGGGTTGACGTTGATTCGGGTGCTGGCCATTTTCACTGCCATATGGGCGGCCAGTAAATCGGTGGCTGAAGAAATCGAAGGACGAACGGCCTTAACCGTTCTATCGAAACCAATCGGACGACGACAGTTTATTTTAGGGAAGTTCTCAGGGATCTCACTGGCGATCGCGCTGCTGTTCATCGTTTTAGGGTTATGGTTTGTGATCTGGACGGCCTACAAACCCATCTATGACGGCCGCGAAGCAACTCAGAAAGTCGAAGATTGGGCTCAGTGCTTCACAGAAGCCACCTATGTCATCCCGGCAATCTTTCTGTGTTTTTTAGAGGTGGTCATTTTCGTCGCGATTAGTGTGTCGCTTTCGACGCGGTTTGGGATTCTGCCAAACTTTTTAATCTGTTTTGCGATCTACATTTTGGGTCACTTGACGCCGATGATGGTGCAGTCGGATTTAGTCGAGTTTGCTCCGGTGGTGACGTTTTCAAATCTTATCGCCGTTATTTTTCCGGTGTTAGATCACTTCGACGTGCGGGCCGCAGTCAACAATAACGAATTAGTCCCGCCACAGTATCTTGGTTGGGCAATGATCTATACTTTTCTCTACGGTGCAATCGCGATGCTGTTGTCGTTGGTACTGTTTGAAGATCGGGATCTAGCGTAAACGACCGACGCGCGTAGCGCTTTAGCGCCGGTGTTGGATACGTTAACAACGTCGTGTCGCGTGTCGCCGTTGAGTCAATTTGAAGAAAAAACGAGTTGGTCGTAAGCCGGGTTTTGTCATCAGCCTCAACGCCGAGGACGATCATTTATCTAGGCCCACCGTTGCCGATGGGCTCAAGCAGCTTACCCGAAAGTCATCACGCGGCGAGCAACCGCTGCTTTCTGTTTAGCCTTGCTTCAGGTGGGGTTTACCCAGCCACACCGGTCACCCGCGCGTGCTGGTGAGCTCTTACCTCACCGTTTCACCCTTACCACGCAATTCTTCGTAACCGAAAAACCCGTTCGGCGGTTTACTTTCTGTTGCACTTGCCCTGATCTCACGATCGGTCGGCGTTACCGACCACCTTGCCCTCTGAAGCCCGGACTTTCCTCTCGCGCAATTTAATCCGCCAGCGATCGTCCGACCAACTCGTGTTCTTCGTTTTTTTACGATATCTTAGCCAACAATGTCTGTTTTGTGGAACACACAATGTTCAGTAATCGTATTTCAAATTTGCTTGGATCTATCTAATTAGCCCCGAAAATCGAAGCTTCTATTAGATGCCATGCGATCTCGGGCAGTCGCCAACGTTTAATGGAGATTTCTGGTGAATCACCTACTCGGGTGGCCCAGTTGGTGTAAAATCGGCACCGTGTATTACCCCCCCTCAATCCACCCTAGGACCAAAATCATGAAGAGAATTTCATCAAGTTGCGCTTTGCTGGCTTTAGCAATGATCGCCTTATCGGCTTCGTCGGTGACGGCTCAAAGCGGTGCACGTTTTTCCGCACCCCCTCAAAGTTCGACATTCTCCACCCCTGTTTATTCTTCGGGGAACTTCCAGTCGGCCCCAACCTTTTCCGGTGGTTCATCCTTGCGACCGGCCCAGCAGCAACAGCTGCAAGGAAACTATTACTCGCCGCAGATCTACGCTCAGCCTGTTTACTCACAGCCAACGTATTCGGCGCCCAGTTACTCAGCCCCGAATTACTCAGCCCCGAATTACTCAGCCCCGAATTACTCAGCCCCTGTTTATTCAGCCCCGACTTATTCGGCCCCTGTTTATTCAGCCCCTGTTCAGTCTTACTCGGCACCAGCCTATTCGGCTCCTCGCCGATCATGAGGCGGTTAATAAAATGCCGCGTGCCGGCATATCGACCTTTTAAAAGGATCCATGAATTGTTGTGGGTCCTTTTTTCGTGGCTTGGCAGGCCACTGGCGTAGCAACCGGTTTGATCCCATGCTCAGGACGTTGAACTCGGGGAATCGAAGCCTCAAGCATTGTCGGGACTTGCAACGGTCGAGGTGACGCCAGCGACGCGGGGCTGAATGGTCGTAACAGCTCAGTTTTTGTTCGCACTGAGGGCGACAAAACGTGGTACCTTCCGGGTGGGTGACGCTAAACACGATCTCCCCAAGCTCCACGTTGAGGTCCACTTCGGATACGCGCCACTGAGTTTCAAGCCCAAGGACGTGTTGATAAAGCTCTGTTTCTTGCATGATCGTTCTGCTTCTCGGAGAATTTTACAAAACCCACAAAATTCCGCGATAGCCCTTTTTTTGGGGGGAGAGCGAGGACATCGCATTGAGCGACGGTTTCGATTTTGGCTGGATTCAAATGGCGGGTGTCAAACATGGCGCGTCGCCAATGTTGAATTTCCGCTGGCGTCCTTGGTCCGGTTTCGCAACACCCACCGCGCGTAAGTTACCGTTACCAATGTCATTATTATCGTGGTGGTCCCTGAGGTGTACCAAATCCAGAGCACGCTTTTATCCCACTGGGCAATAAACAACCACAACAACGGCATCGGCAGAATGATTTTACGAGTCACCGATTCAAAAAATCCGTACATCGGACGCTTAATCGCTTGAAGCATCGCGATATGTGTCGAAGTCATCACGTAGGCCCACTGCACAAAAGCGAAGATCCGAAGGCAAGTCACTCCCACACCGATCACATCAGGGGCATCTGAAAAAATGCGCATCAACCAATCGGCCGCCAAAAACATAAGCGTCGCGTTGGTGATTGTCAGGATCAAACCGAACCGATTGCAGACTTTCATCGTTTCGTTGATGCGGTCAATTTTTCCCGCTCCGTTGTTTTGTCCCACCAGCGCCATGATCGCGGCGTACAATCCGAATGAAGGCAACAGTACGATTTGTTCGATGCGTGTGGTGACGGCGTAAGCCGCAACTGTGGATTCGCCAAACGTTTTGAGAAAATACGTTGTCACGAAAAATCCCAACGCGACCGACATCACATTAAAACTCGCGGGTAAGGCCTGTTGAACGATTTCTGCGTAGGTGCGCAGTTCGGGGATGAACTTTCGCCAGGCCGATACGACCAATATCTTTCGTCGTATCACCGCATCGCACATGTACCAACATCCTACCCCTTGGATCAGCACCGTCGCCAAAGCAATCCCCGTGATTCCCATCGCTGGCAATCCCAATCCTCCGTAAATGAACCAAGGGTCCAGTACCAAGTTCATAAAAAAGCCGACAATCATCACTCGGCTGTAGGTTTTACTGTCACCATGAGCCACCAAGATCCCGTTGCATAGACCGCTGATGATGATAAAAACCGTCCCCATGAAAATAGGGCAGATGTAACTGAGCGCAGTCGACAGGTATTCACCATCCGCACCCATCAACCGAAACAGCGGCGAAGCCAACGTCAAACCAAGGAACGTCATCGCGATCGAAAGGACCAATCCCATCGAAATACTTTGCGCGATCAGTGTCTTCTGCTTTGCAACATCGTCACTGCCGATCGCGTTGGCAATCAGCGCCGAAGTCCCCCGCGAGGTGCCGCTACTGGACGCGATTATCAGCAGGTACACGGGAAAACTCAAACCCAACGACGCCAGCGCGGTCGTTGAAATCATTCCCGCGTAATAGGAATCGACGACGTTGTACATCGTCTGAAAAAACAGGCCGATGCTCGCCGGCACCGCCAGAGAACGCACATGGCCCGTAATGGAACCGGTGGTGAGAGAGGTTTGGGTCAAGATTTCATCAATCGCGTTAGTATCGCCTGGTTCGTTGCTTGCGATTGAGACGTTACTGAAAGGTGGCAGACGGTAGATTCGCTTTCCGTTTCCGTAAATGCACTCAGCACCACAACGCGCGATCTGGGTTTGGATTGCATTTCCGCTTCGGCCGCGCGGATCAGGTCATCCAAAGATCCCGAAAACCGGCAACTGGCCAAATAAATCCCCTCGGTCAGGCCCTCGTTCGCAAACTGGCGCGACGCCATCAAAAACGGTGTGATCCCCGTCAGGCGCGGGTTAACGTCGACTAAATAGGAATTCCCTTTTCCGTCGGTGACGATATCAATCCCCACGACACCGAAATACCCTTCTTCGTGCAGGTACTTCGCCGCTGGCCGAATCATCGCGCTTAGTTCATCAAATCGTTGCTCTTGTGCAGGCGCTGAAAAACAACCGCCACTCCATTTACCATTGGCGTCAAAATTTTGCTGCGTGAACCCAAGCCATACCGCAGAACCGTTTTTGCGCAAATAAAACTGTACACCGACGTCGGTTTGAATGTCCTCGATGATCGAGTTGACGACGAAATTCGCATCGGGCCACTGGTGGCTCATTTTCGCTCGGACGTCATCTACTTCATCAGGTTGGCGCACAAAAAAATTACTAAGCCCCGCGTACCCATGAGTCAGTTTCACGACGCATGGGGGGCGAATGCTATCCAACACACCCCCTTGGGGACAGTCAATTTTTTCAATCACTTCCTTTGAATGCAGGCGGTAATAAACGTCTGGATCGATCACCTGTTGTTCATTCGGGAGCGACTGGTGGGGGAACAGCGTGATGTAGGAACGGGTGTTGTCTGGGAGTTGCCAATTCGGAACGGCATTGTCACCAAAGGTACGCTGCCAGTGGGCCAACAATGCTTGCGGCGGACTTTCATCAGAACAGACCGGAATTGCGCGTCCCCAACAAAGCATTAAATGATGCGGTCCGAGGATCTTCAATAGTTCCCGGCACGGTGGCGGCGATGGATCGTGAATGATGTATTTCGAACGATTCTGATACCCCGTCGCAGCGCTGTTGGAAGACGGGTACTCGGTCAACAACGCCGCTTCAGGGCAGTCAACGACGTACAATTCACTCAGACGTGTTCCGGGTTGGATACGTTCAATGGTCGCTGAAGTCGTCAAGTTAGCCCTTTTCCCAAGCCGTCAGTTGGGATTGGCCGTACTGCCATGTTCGTTCGGTTTCACGTATCGCAAACGGAATATCTTTAGGATCACCCAAACGGCTGAATTCAGGGCCCAGCACTTTTTCGATGCCTTCGATGGTCGTGAAGTTTTCGCCAGTGTCGGCTTTGAATCCTCCCAACCACTTTTCGCGCGGGGTGTGTTCTTCATTCCAATTGTACGGCGACACCAAAACTAACAAACCTCCGGATCGAACACGATCTTTAATCAATCCCAAGAATTTCTCGGGGTCGTACAGACGGTCAATCAAGTTTCCTGCGAAAACCAAATCGTAGTCTTTGTACTTGTCGACTAGATTACAGGCGTCGCCTTGCAGGAAGGCAATTTTGTCTTTGACTTCTTCATAGCCCTCAAAGTCAGACAGATTTATTTCGCGGTAGGCGCTCAGATCGCCTTCCTGAGCGAATACATAGCGCTGGCGACCGGTTTTTTGCAAGCTGATTGGAGCTTCCAGCAATCGGACGGAGAAATCAACGGCTTCCACGTAATCAAAGTGTTTGGCCAATTCAAACGCTGACCGGGCCGTTGCACAGCCAATGTCCAGCGCCCTTTGGGTGCGTCGGTTTTCGAGTAATTTTGTAACTTTGTTAACGCAGGCGACCGGGAAATTGGGTGTGTCTAATTGCGATTGCCCGTAGTGAAATTCGATGTAACGTGAAACCATCTGATCGGTTTCGTACACGTTAGGCACCAATTCTGGCAATGCGGCGGCTTCTACATATCGCAGGCCCGAGTACTGAAAGAAATGTCGCCGGAAGGCGTAACGAGCATCCTTGATGGCGTAGTTGCCGGTCGAAATCCAACATCCTCCTTTAAACAAATTATGTTTGCCATCAAACGTAGGGGCCGAAAAATCATCGTAAGTTGGATGGACCTCGAACCCCCCGAATCCATCGATCGGAGTTTCGGTCCACTGCCAGACATTACCGATCACATCAAAAAATCCGTTTTCGAATTCGTGGCGGTCAACAGCACATGGCGACATGCCGTGCTCAAGGTTGATGTTCCCCGGCGCGGATTGCCAATAGGGCTGGTCAGTGTCGATCGCGTTTCTCATTTGATGCCACTCAGCTTCGGTCGGCATGCGAACGTGCCGCCCGGTGCGTTTGGATTTCCAATTACAAAACGCCTTGGCTTCTAAATAATTGATCTCAGCCGGCCAAGCCCAAGGCATGTCGATCACCTTTACCATCGTTCGCAAACGATAGCCATCCCCCGATCGCTGCCAGTAAACCGGATGCTCGGCTTTGCTGAATTCGAGCCACCCCCTGCCCTCTTCCGTCCACAAGGAATCGCTGCGGTACCCGCCATCTTCGACGAACTCCAAAAACTCTTTGTTGGAGACTAAAAATCGAGATGCTTTGAAAGAATCGATCTCCTCCGAAGCGTATCCGTACTCGTTGTCCCAACCATAGATAGGGTTGGTCTTCGATTTCCCCAATTCTACGACCCCGCCGGCAACGGAGACAAATTCGTTTTCTGGCGGTTGGGAATTGGTGTCGCAAATGTTACCCCACAGAGGGTGATCTTTGACCATTTGGATCGGAAGCTCACGCATGAGAATCGACGAAGTCTCAAGGTGGATTCGTTCGTGCTCGATGCCCATTAAAATGATCCACATCGGGCTGTTCCAGTCGATGGGCATTTGGAAATCGCAGTCGCGAATAAACTGATCAACAATCGCGCGCGTTTGATTGCGGTGCCATTTTACCTTTTCTGGCGTGGGCCAATCGTAGTTGTTGTCGTTCAGATCGTCCCAAGACATCTCGTCCACGCCGATCGCCAGCAATGATTCCATTTGAGGGTCGACACGTTGATCGATTAGGTTGGCGACGTTGAGTTTGTTGATGAAAAATACGGAGGTGTGGCCGTAGTAGAAAATCAACGGCTGCCGCAACGTATTGGCCCGATGGTAATAAGCTTCATCCGAAGCCAAACACTCAAACAAACTCTCATATAGCGAAAAGGAATCATGAAAGTAGTCAAGAATCTCTTGTCGTTTCGCCTCGACCTCGCCTTCATTTAGCAAGGGGGTTTTGGTGATAATGTTGTAAGTCGACTCTGTCGCTGGGTTTGAAGTGTTTGAAGTGTTTGAATTCATTACATCAGTGCAGGAGTTGGTGATAGTGATACTTATTTCTACCGGATGAAGCGGTCGGTTGGCAACGGCTGAGACAATATGACCAGCAATTGGCCGCTTTTAATCAGATTACTCACGGTGAAGGACTAATGGTTTTTGATTATCAGAAGACATCGCGATCAAATTCTTACTTTAAAAGTTTGCGTAAAGCGCAGCCAGAGATCGGTGTTTCATTGGGCTCGTTTCCATCCAACCAAGGCACAGTACAATGCGTTATTTTAAGATTGTTTATGGTGTCCTCACAGTAGATTTTTGCTTCATGTTGAACGCACAATGCTAATCGCGTGCGGAAGACTGGGCACGGTGGCGAGGGAAAATCGGTCCGGCCAGTGGACGGAAACGGGAACCGTCGAAGCCTTGACCACAGAAAATCTAAAGACACGTTTGCGGCAGACGATCGGCGCAGGATACTCAGGGCTTACGTCAGGGCTTACGGTCGCCAATGGAAAGTTATACCTCAGCAGTCGTAACAACAAACCTCAACAGACCGAAACGATTCATTGTTACGATGCAAAATCGGGAACCCCCGTCCGAGATGTCAAGTATCCCGCGATCTATACCGTTGGGTACACTGCCGGGCCGCGCATCTCGATAACGGTCGACGATAATCGAGCCATCGCTCTGGGAGCGATGGGCGTAATGAATTGCTTCAAATCTGTTGACGGCGCAATTATCTGGAAAAAAAATCTCAACGCGGCGTACCGCATTTCGGCCTCAAAACGAACGCCAATTTGCGGAATCGCGTGTAGCCCCATCGTCTACGGTGATCTGGTCGTCATCGTCATCGTCATCGTCATCGTCGTTGGCGTCGGCGGGGAGCAAGGGACGCAATCGTTGCCTTCGACAAAGCGGCCGGAAACGAAGTGTGGCGCGCCCTTGACGATATGATTGAGCATTCCTCTTCGGTGCTAACAAAACAAGATGGAAAAGATGTGCTGGTCTGTTGGACAGGCGCTTCGGTGGCGGGTATGAACCCTTTGACCGGCGAACCCTACTGGCAGCACCCTTTCCCGCCGACACGCATGCCGATCGGGACCGCAACGCCGGTAATCAAAGGCAATAAAATCTTTCCGACTTCGCTCTACTACAGTTCGGTGACGTTAGAGATGGACAACCACGAAATGACCATCAAAGAACTTTGGTCAGCCCGAGGCCCGAACGAACGGAAGGCAAAATCACTGCATTCGATTATTTCGACTCCCATTTGGATCGACGCTCACATTTATGGAGTCGACAGCTACCGACAGTTGCGCTGCCTCCGCGCCGCTGATGGGCAACGTGTTTGGGAAAATTAGTCCGCCGTGACGCGATCGGTTGGGAACCGTTTACTTTGTTTTCCAACGTGATCGGGTGTGGATGTCCAACGAACATGGGGAAATCATCGTCGGACGGATTACCCAGAAGGATTGGAAGAACTAAGCCAAGTCAAAATCATCAAACCGACTCAGGCTCGATTGCCGTCTCGTGAATCCGGCGTGCGCTGAGTGCATCCGTTGTCTGCAAATCGATGTGTTTTCGGTCGAAACGACAAAGAGATCATCTGTATAGACGTTTCCAAGGACCGATCGGTCGCCGAGATTCTGACCGCTGAATGTTCGGGCTCTAACGGGCGTTCTTCTAACGCGTGTTCTTCTAACGGCGTTCGGTGGTTGCATCGCAGCGCCGCAGTTTGGCAATGCCAACCAACATTGGCACGTGGTTGAATTGCCGTGTAACAGAGTTTTCTACCCTAAGCTGACCACGTCGGTGATGTCGATTAAGCCCAGCGGGTGATTGCGGCGATCGACGACCGGAAGTTCGCTGATGTTGCGACTGGCCAGGATTTCGATTGCCACCGATGCGCGTTCGGTTGACCCGACGGTGATCGGCTGATGCGTCATCACGTCGGATATGGGGCCGTCAAATTGATTGTCTTGCTGGCGTTCGAGTAGTTTCGCTAGATCGCTGTCGGTAAAAATTCCTGAAAGTCGGCCTGATTCATCGGTCAACAGCACCACGCCGGAGCGCCGTTGTTCGTTACGATGGGTGACATAGATTTCACGCACTGTTTTTGTTTGGCACGCCACACGGCAGGACTCCAGTGGCCGCATCACTTCAGTCACCTTCGCCAGTTTTATCCCCAATGAACCGCCAGGATGAAACTTCACGAAATCCGTTGCTTGAAAGGATCGAAGCTGTGACACGGACAACGCCAGCGCGTCTCCCAGTGCCAACATCACCGTCGTGCTTGCTGACGGCGCTAATCCAAGATGACACGATTCGTCGATACGCCCAAAATCTAAAACTAACGAAGCGCGGTTGGCCAAGGTGGAATTCAGCTGCGCAGTGATCGCGATGATCGAAACGCCAAAGGATTCGATCCGGGGCATCACATTGACGATCTCCGCAGTCTCTCCACTGTTGGATAGCGCCAGCACGATGTCGCCTGAACGAATCCGCCCCAGGTCACCGTGAATCGCTTCTGCCGGATGTAGGAAGTGACTGGCGGTGCCCAACGACGCCAGCGACGCAGAAATTTTCTGTCCAATCCAGCCGGCTTTTCCCATTCCCGTAACGATCACACAGCCTCGACAGTTTGCGATTCTTTCCACCGCAGCGGGAAAGTCGGCCGGTATACGGTTGGCCACCTGCGCGATCGCGGTCGATTGATGTTCGAGAATTGCTTTGGCGTTGCGAACGTGTTGGAAGGTCGATCGTTGCGTGGACTGTTCTGACGCGGCTTCCATTATGCGGCTCCTTCGAGATCGAGGCTCCGTAAACGCTGGTACTCGGGGCAACGCGCCAGCAATTGCTGATGTGTGCCGAAGTCGGTGACTTGTCCGTCGGACATCAAAATGATGTAGTCGGCTAAATCTAAGGTTGAAATTCGATGCGTGATGATCAGGGTGGTCCGGTTTTTGATAAATTTAGACAGTGTTTGGTGGATAAGGTTTTCGCTCTCCACATCGATCTGGCTGGTGGCTTCGTCGAGAATCAAAATGTCAGGGTTCTTCAAAATCGCTCGGGCGAGGGAGATCCGCTGGCGTTGTCCGCCGGAGAGCTTCCCGCCGTGTTCACCGATGTTGGCATCATATTGGAGTTCTAGTTCTTGAATAAACTCGTGAGCGTGTGCTTTTTTGGCGGCTTCGACGATTTGTGCGCGACTGGCATCGGTTTGCCCGTAAGCGATGTTTTCTGCGATGGTGTCGTTAAACAGCATCGTCTGCTGAGTCACATAGCCGATTCGTTGTCGCAATTGTTTCAGTCCTGCGTCGCGCACATCGACGCCGCCGACACGAATACTACCGTCGCCTACGTCATAAAATCGAGGCACGAGGTTGATTAAGGTGCTCTTGCCGCATCCATTGTGTCCCATGATCGCGACCGATGCGCCTGAAGGTATGACCGCTGAAACGCCTTTGAGGATTGGGGTGCCTGGATCGTAAGCGAACTTCACATCGTCGAACTCAATCTGCAGTTCACCGCTGGGGATGGGGGTTGGAGAATCGCTGTCGTGGACCGCCGGTGTTTGGTCGACCAAAGGAAAGACACGATCGGCGGCGACGACACCGCTTTGGATCGTATTGTAAACGTCGGCCATCTTTCGCAATGGATCCGCGATGCCGATCAGAAATCCGAAGAACACCATCACGCTTCCAAAGTCCATCGGTGCCGAACTCATTAAAATTCCAAACAGCTCCGTTTTTTGATTCAGCACCAAATAGCCGCCCGCTAAAACGCTAAGGCTGATCATGCTGACGCCAAGCAATTCGTTATTGATGCGCGAAATGGAATTGAACCAGGCGATCCGCATGCCCTTCTGATAGACGTCCTTGGCAACGGTTTGAAAACGATCGCGTTCGCCGTCTTCCATCGTGAAAGCTTTCACAACACGTTGATAAGTTAACGCCTGGTAGAGGCGATCTAAAAGCTTCGCGGATTCTTCGATCGCTTTTCGGTTTGCACGTTTGGTGACCTTTGCTAAGGCAATCATCAAGTAGCCTGCAATCGGGCAGATCAAACAAGAGAAAATTAACAACCGCCAATTCACGTACGCCGCGCCGATCAAACACGCCGCCATCTTCATCGGTTCCCGCACGGTTTTCCCATACAGCACCATAATCGCCTGTCCCACGACTCCCGTTTCTCCACGGATACGACTGATCAGATCGCCGGTACCTTTGACATCCATCTCGGAAACTTCCATGTCCAAAACGTTTCGAAACACATCGTTTTGAAGATCCAGTACGGTCCGTTGGCCAACCCGCGCCACCAAAACCATGTTCCCCATCAAAAAGATACCTCGTAACATCGTGCCCAAAATCATAAACGCGATCAGCCAAACCAAAGTTTTGAAGGCTGACTTCGGTGCGTATCGGGTTATATAAGGCTTCAGGTGCTGGTTCCAATCGAAACGCCGTTGTTCTGTGCGAATGTCCGACGCTAACCGCTCCAAAGTGCGCTGAGTCACCGCCGCAGAGGGGGCCGATTGAAGGCCGTCCTGGGCAGAAAATTTGATTTTCGCGATTTCCTTTTCAAGTTCAGCGATTGCAGTGATCGATTGTTCGGATCGATCATCGACCCACTGGTGCAATGATTTGTCATGAAGAACAATCTCAACAAAGGGATACACCGCGCCTAAGTTGGCGCCCCAAAGCACCGCAACGCAGATGCAGCAAACGAATGATCCGGCAAGGGACCAGCGATATTTGAGCGTCATCCACAACGCTCTTTTGAGATTTTTCATAGTAGTTCTTGGCAAATGCGTCCGTGCAATTTTGCGAATTCTGTCATCCAAGCAGAACTTAGGCTCAAGTTCTACCAACCTTCCCATCTTGAACCAAGGTCGATTATGTTTTCAATGTTGTTTTGACACACGCGTTTCATGCTCGGCATCGGTGACTTTAATAATCGCGTTAGCAATCGGCGGGTGGCTCCCTAACGATCGCAGCCAATGCCGAACGAACGTCGTTTTCAATTTTCGATCGGGCTGTTATCAGCTTTATCCGCCGCTTTGACGATGCTGATCGCAATGTTCCATTGCAGTTCGGTTATGCTGGTGCGGCGTGGATGTTGGCAGTTCTACTGCCCAGCTTTCTTTTGGTGATTGTTTTTTGGGGGCGACAATCGCGTTTGAAGAAAACAAAGAAATTCATTTCTGGCAGGCCACAGCGTCTCACGTCATTTGTTTGCTTTTGACACCCAGTCCCCTTATTTCGAAAACGCGCTGTTTATTTGACTCGGCGATTTTGGTTTGGTGATTTTGGTTTGGTTTTGTGATTTTTGGTTGGGTAATCGATTTATCTTACGCCGCAGTTGCCCGTGGTAATTGGGCGACCAAGTTTTATGCACTGCGGATGTTTTTAGGGAGCATCATTGGGGCTTCATTGGGCGGTTTGGGAAGCTAGGTGGTTGCTGCTGGCAGTGAGGCAACATTGACGAAATTCTATTTACCCAAAATCAACTATCTGATACACCTAATCCAGTTTTATCGCATGGATTTTTTGAACTCACGGGCGCTATGAAGTTACTCAAACGTCGATCTGCCTCGCCGAAACGATCCGTCGCTGCGCCGAAGACGGCGTCGGAACCATTGGCCAATAAATTTCCTGACGCCTTGGGGTGGCAATTGCAGATCATCGAATCGGTGCAGGCGGTAACGATGACTTCGCCAGAGAGAATTTTTGCACTGATCAATGCGGTGGAGTACGTTTGCAAAAACAACATCCCCGGCGACTTCGTGGAGTGCGGTGTTTGGAAAGGTGGTAGTTCTGCCGCAATCGCACAAGCGTTAGTGTACCTCAATAATACCCACCGTACGCTTTGGATGTACGACACCTTCGATGGAATGTCGCAGCCAACCGATTCCGACGTTGATTGCCACGGCCAGACTGCGGGGCAACTGCTGCAGCAGCAAGATATCGCTCAATCGGACAGCGTTTGGTGTCGATCGCCTCTGGAAGAAGTCAAAGCCACGATGGAGGCCACCGGGTATTCGCAAGATCGGATTCGGTTTGTGCAAGGGCGCGTCGAAGACACCCTGCCGCAGCGGTCGCCTGAGAAAATTGCGCTGTTGCGGTTGGACACCGATTGGTACGAATCGACCAAGTGCGAATTGGAAATTCTGTTTCCTAAAATGCCTGCCGGTGGTGTTCTGATCGTTGATGATTACGGGCACTGGAAAGGCTGTCGTAAAGCGGTCGACGAGTACTTCGCGGCACAGCGTGTTTCGATGTTGCTCAATCGGATCGACTACACCGGGCGCATTGGCATCGTCTGTCCCTCACAAAACCTTGATGCTTAAAAGCCACTAAATCAAAAGCCGTCATGTCGAAAAATCGCAACCAATCGGAATACTTAATTCCAACCAGCCGTCTTCTGAACGTTGGGTGTGGGCGGCGGTACGATCGTCGTTGGGTGAATTTGGACCTAGCATCGCGCGACGCATCGGTCGTTCAGTGCGACATCACGCAGGGCATTCCGTTTGCCGATGGTTGCTTCGACGCCGTCTATCATTCGCATGTTTTTGAACATTTAAAACCCGATCAAGGCGAACAGTTACTGGCCGAATGTTTCCGAGTCCTCGCACCTGGAGGCGTGCTACGAATCGTCGTCCCTGACCTAGAAAAAATCGCTCAACTGTATCTACAAAAACACGAACAAGCTTGGTCGGGCGATGAAACCGCCGCCGTCGATTATAACTGGATGAAAATGGAACTGTTGGATCAGTTAGTCCGGGAGCAATCTGGCGGACGGATGGGGCCCTACATGGCCAGTTCCGCAATTCGAAATTCTGAATTTGTTCGGCAGCGCGTCGGAGATGAACTTTCTATCTGTCGCGGACAGACCGATATCGAAAACGTCCGCCAACCAACCCTCGTTACACGGGTGCGTGTGGCGACCCGTTCGTATCGTGAACGTTGGGCCCATCGCGTGGTGCGTTGGTTGTTAGGTCGTCAAAAATCCAATGCGTTGCGCGAAGGGTTGTTCCGAGGCCAAGGAGAAATTCACCGCTGGATGTACGACCGTTTTTCGCTGCGGCAACTGTGCCAACAGTTCGGGTTCGAAGACTTCTCAGTCTGCACCGCCTTCCAAAGCAAGATCAAGGACTACCGGCAGTTCCAATTGGACGCCGATCAAGAAACGATTCGTAAACCAGATTCCCTGTTTGTGGAATGCGTGAAACCCATCAGGGACGCAGGTGAAAAAGCAGCTGCTACTGTCGGTGCAATCCGCGCTAAAGTCGCCTGAGCCTTTTGCGACGTTCAACCTGCGGGCGATGCGGAACGGCGCCAGTAAACGCTGGTTGCTCTCAAACGGTAATTTTTTTGGGCGGGCCTGTTGCCAACACGGTGCAGCACAATGCACAACGCTGTATATCGACACAACGCTGTATGTCGGGGCGCGAACAATTGCCCACAGTTGTCACCACGCCGTCGGATTCCGGCTTTGCATGGCCATCCGCTGCCGATACATTGTTGGTCATGTCGAGCAAAAAAAGTATTAGTCCGGTTTCGGTGTCCGTGCTCACCGATGCGATTCGTTATTCCCTGAACGAAGTTTTTAAAACCGTTTGGGTTGAAGGCGAAGTGTCGGGGCTGACGACGCCTCAGTCGGGACACGTCTATTTCAACTTGAAAGATGAATCGGCTCAGTTGAATTGCATTATCTGGAGAAGCGCGGCCTCTAAACTGCCTTTCAAAATACAAAACGGACAGAAGCTGATCTGCGGTGGCAGCATCGACGTGTACCCGCAACGGGGCAGTTATCAATTGATCGTCCAGCAGGTCCAACCGGTTGGCATCGGTGCGTTGGAACTGGCGTTTCGTCAGCTTAAAGAGAAACTCCAGACCGAGGGGTTGTTTTCGCCGGCGTCGAAGCAGGCGATTCCACGCTACCCCAAACGCGTGGCGGTAGTGACCAGCCCGACCGGGGCGGCGATTCGAGATTTCCTCCAAGTGTTAACTCGCCGTTGGTCGGCGACCGATGTGGTGATCGTGCCGGTGCGTGTGCAAGGGGAATGCGCGGCCGACGAAATCGCAAACGCGATTGATCGTTTACAGATAATGCAAGACGAAGTGGATGTGATCGTGGTGACGCGCGGAGGTGGCAGCATCGAAGATCTATGGAGCTTCAATGAAGAACGGGTTTGTCGCGCGATTTTCAACAGTCGGATTCCCATCATCAGCGGCGTCGGGCACGAGATCGATGTCACCCTCAGTGACTTGGTCGCGGACGTGCGAGCCCTCACGCCCAGCGAAGCGGCGGAACGTTTGGTGCCTGATCGCGCTGATTTCAAGCGGCAACTGGACAACGTTTCGCAACGGATGCGGAAATCTTTAAACGCAAAAATAGAAACCGCCGAACTGAAATTGGATCGGTTCGTCAACCACAGCGCCCTGCGACGACCGTTGGACGCAATTGAAAGACGAACCGAGGAACTAAATTCCATCCAATCCGATATGCAGCGATTGATTGAATTGATGATGCGGTTGAAGCAAAATAAGCTCGCCTCGATGGCTGAAAAATTGGAACTGGTAAGTCCGTTGGGCGTGTTGAAACGCGGCTACAGTCTCACCACCGAATGTGACGGAGGCGTCGTGCGAAACGCCGACGCGCTTAACGTCGGAAGTTTAATCCAGACCCGATTGGCCCGAGGCCGTGTCCTGTCGCGCGTGGAAGAGGTGATGGAATCGTGAGTCTACCAAACGCGGTTCACGACCCGTTGGCGCGGTTGAGAAACCAATGCTTTAAAACTCGTAAACAACCCATGTTGTTTTGTTTTGATTGTCTTCGGGATAGATACGTTTCAACGTTGTGGGTTGCGATAGTAAATCAGCTTCCGATTGCAGCGCAATTAAATGCGTAGCATCGTATTTTTGGGCGCACAAACGCAGTTGTTCGTCCGAGTAAACGAAGATACCCAGATCGTTGGATTTTTGGGGGAGGGTCAGTTGGGCGATGCGTTGTTTCCACTGCACGGCGGCCGCTGGGTTCTGCGGGACGTCTTTCCAGCAACAGACTTCGGTGCGGTGGGCGTACCATTTAAAGGTCTGCTGCCGGACGGGGGTGATGAAAACGGCATCGGTGGGAGTGTGTTCCCTTATCCAACCACAGACGCGTTTCCAGTTCTTGAAGACATCTTGGTTGCGTTTCAAATCGTCAGGGAATTCAGGCAAACGCCGATCCGCATTGGGCCGTTGATAAGCATGTTTTTCTTGTGCCAACGCGATTCCGGCCACGGTAACGCAACCGATAAAAATGGCCGCACACACTTGATGCGGAAAGTCGCCTCGGGGCGCGATCCAGCGCGATATCAGATGGCCGCTGAGCAACGCGATCGAGGCCGGGACTGAGAAATCGGACAATCGAAAAAAATAAAACCTTAGAAAACGATGGGCGAAAATGGCGCTCTGACCGCCCTGCTCTGCCATCCCACTTAACACCAAACCCAATAGCGCGAAAACCAAAGTCGTCGCGGTGAAGGTTGCCAACGTGTTCAATTGCGGCTTCAGCCGATGGTCTTGGGGCGTCACGGTTCGTAACCAGCGCGCAATCGACCACCACACGATCACCAGTAGCGTAAATCGACTGATGTGTGCCACGGGAAAGGATGCGAAGTCCAAATGGTGGGAAATGCGATCTACCACATGAATTTTATTGGCCAATTGCTGCATTTCACTTCCGGCGTCAGTCAACAGAGGAGGGATAACGCCAATCAGCGCGATGCCTAACCCAATCGTCAGTGGAATCGATTGCTGGCGTAGGTGCCGCAGAAGCGCGGGCACATCGATTGTGCTGCGGTCCGGTTTGCAGCCGACGGCAAAAAGGAAACACACCGCCACCGCAATCGTTGTCCATCCCCCGACCAGTATATGAAACATCGACGCGACGCCCAGCATCGGCCACACCCACCCCCAACGTCGTTCAAGCATGAACCCCATCGCCAACAACACGAAACCATAGGCGATACTTTTGGCTTCAAAACCGCCGACCACCCATTCGCCGGCCAGATGAAAGCGCAGGTTCAGGATGATCATCAACACGGCGGTCAAAACCGAACCCAACGGCACGTGGGATAACTGATGACAGACTCGACGCCAACCGATCGCCAGAATTGTCCAAGAAACAGCGCGGCCAACCCACGCGTAGGTCGACAATGAAACGAACTTTGTCAACCATCCGGTCGATACATAAAACGCCAAATGTGAAAATGAAGACGCCAGAAAAATGTCGCCCGGGCAGTAGCTGGGGTTCCAAAAATGTTTCGCTTTGGTCAGATAATGTGATTCGTTCACGTCGGGCGCTGGCTGCCCAACGATGGCGGCAAAACACAACACGATCAATACCGTCTCGATCAAGGCGATTACTTTGCCTCGGTGCCCGTGATGTGGGGAACGCGAGGCAACGGAGCAGCCATCGTTGATTTTGAGAAATGGCATGGGGGGACGAAAGAGTGATGTTGAACGAAAGAGTGATGTTGAAAACAGTCGTCGTGCGTTGGTAAAACCGCGGCTCAACCGACGTGTAAGTCTAATTGTTATTGAAAACTGAATCTACGATCCATGCAGACAAACTCCGCGAAAAACACGATCGTGTTGCTGGGAATCGGCCACACCAACGCCCACATTCTTAAATCGTGGAAAATGAAACCGATTGACGACTGTCGATTGATTTGCGTCACCAATTTTCCCATCGCCACCTATTCAGGGATGTTGCCCGGCGTGCTGGCAGGACAATACCCCCTCCAAGCGATGGAAATCGATTTGGTCCGTTTGTGCGTTTCGGCTAACGTTCGGTTGATCATCGGGGAGGTCACCGGCATCGACGATGAACGTCAGCGTATCAAGTTCGCCGATCGTCCTGACCTCGCCTTTGATCTGTTGTCTATTGGGATCGGTTCGCGCCCATCCTTGGGTGGTATCACGTTGGAAAACGAATCGTCCGTGGTCAGCATCAAACCGATGCAGACCTTAAACCAACGTTTGCACGATCGCATCGATCAATGCGCGTCGCAGAAAGAGGTCTCCATCGCCGTCGTTGGCGGCGGTATCGGTAGTATTGAAATCGCGTTTTGTCTGCATCGTTACCTGCAATCAAAAAACGATGCTCGGTTTAAATTGAAATTGATTGCGGGGAAGTCGGGGGTCGGAGCGGGACTATTGGATTCCACTCGCCAGAAAGTGCTGAAGCGTTTGGAGGCCCAGTCTATAGAGGTCGTCCAAGGCCATCGTGTTCAAACGATCGGTCAAAAACATGTGGTCTTGTCCGATCGGCGTGAGATCACGGCTGACATCGTGTTGTGGGCTACCAGCGCAGTTGCACCGCAATTGTTGGAGAGTTTTGATTATCAGAAGGACGGTCGAGGGTTTTTGACGACCAAGCCGACCCTGCAAACGGCGTCCAACCCCAACGTTTTTGCCGTCGGCGACAGTGGCACGATCGAAGGGACTAACCTTGATAAAGCCGGCGTATACGCAGTGCGACAAGGCCCAGTGTTGTGGGAAAACTTGAATCGTGTGATCCTGGGACGCACGTTGCAGGATTATCGCCCCCAGACCAAATATCTGAAGCTGATCAATACCGCTGACGGGCGATCGATTGCGGAGTTCAAAGGAAGGTCTTTTTACGGGCGCTGGTGCTGGTGGTTGAAGGATCGAATCGACAAAAATTTCATGGCCATGTATCAAAATTACGAACCGATGCCGATGGCGACGGTTCCAGTCGATCCTGATTCAACCGACGCGATGCGGTGTCTTGGGTGTGGGGGAAAAATTGGCAGCCAAATCCTATCCAGCGTGTTGGATGAACTCGACATCGTCGATCACCCGTCTGTCATTATCGGTTTGAAGAATCCCGATGATGCAGCGGTGATCAAAACACGCAACAACCGAGTGACCGTGACGACCGACTTCTTCGCCAGCCCGCTCAACGATCCGTACCTAACCGGTCGCATCGCGATGTTAAATTCAGCCAGTGATTGCTTCGTCATGGGGGCTCAACCTACCGCAGCGTTGGCGTTGATTCAGCTGCCACTGCAGCACGCCAAAACGCAGCTACAGACGATGCGCGAACTGATGACCGGCAGTGTTGAGGAACTCAATCGTTTCGACGGCGCAATGGTTGGCGGGCATTCGATCGAAGGCCCACGGCTGACCGCCGGTTTCACTGTTTTGGGGGATCAAGTCAGCGACGCAAAAACCAAAGGAATGTTGGCCGTCGGGGATGAATTGATTTTAACCAAACCGCTGGGGTCAGGGGTGTTGCTGGCGGGGTTGATGCAGGCCCGGCTTTTGGGACATCACTATTTGGAATTGGTAGATTCGATGTTGCAAAGCAATGCGATCGCGCTGGACCTGATTCGCCAGCACGATGTGTCGGCGATGACCGATGTGACCGGATTTGGTTTGGCGGGGCATCTTAAAGAGATGTTGGTCGCCAGCGCGGTGTCGGCGGAGTTGGAATTGGAAGCGGTTGCGACGTTGAGCGGTTTTGAGGAATTGGTAGAACAGAAAATCGAAAGCACGTTAGCCCCGGACAATCGCATCAATGCGGCGGCTCATTTTCTGCCCCAGGAAAACATCGGCGCCCCGGAATTGGCAAAGTTATTCGATCCGCAGACCGGTGGAGGGATTTTGCTGGGCATCGCCCCCGAGAAATCATCAGCGGTGCTGAGCTTTTTAAACGATCACGGTTTCAAGAAGTCTGCCGTCATCGGGCAGGTGGTACCACGTCAGGGCGCTCTGGCTCAGATCGTAATTAGTCGTGATTGAGCTAATTCCAATTGCGATCCCCCGTACCGTTTTGATTTATCTGCGCTGATGTTTCCGTTCTTCCTGTTTTGCCTTTCTGCCGCTGGGCCTTTCCACGGCTCCGTTGCGTTTGCAAGGCTCCGTTGCGTTTGCACGGGCTGCGTTTTTACCGCGTTCAGCCTGCCCCGATCGTTGCAAAACACCTGTTTCCTAAGGTTAGAATTTCCTTAGTTTCAACATTCTTAGGTTGGACATCTTGGATTCACGCAGTGAGGCGCATAAAAAAACGCTCTTGCAAGTCGAATTGCAAAAGCGTTTTTGAGTATCGAAACTTCGAAGCACGCCGAGTGCGTCGAATTGGTTCCTGCGGAGAACCCCCCAGATCGGCGACCGTTGTTAACGTTTGGAGAACTGGGTACCGCGGCGAGCACCATGAAGACCGGGTTTTTTACGTTCTTTCATGCGAGAATCGCGGGTGAGGAAACCGCCGGTTCGCAGGGCCGCGAAATGTTCGGTGTCGTAGCTGACCAACGCACGAGCGACGCCCATTTTGCAAGCACCGGCTTGTCCGGTCGTGCCGCCGCCAGATACTCTGATCCTCACATCGACAGAATCAAGCGTTCCGGTCGCGGTTAGGGTGTCGGTAATCGCACGACGGTCTTGGTCAGTTGCGAAGTATTTTTCGGGAGGCCGACCGTTGATTGTGATCTTCCCAGAACCCGCTTTGACGCGCACCCGCGCGACCGATGATTTACGTCGGCCGGTGCCGAGTGCTTCGCCTGTTTTTTTGTCTGTTTTTGCCATGGTCGTATCTTAGCGTTGTTTTATCGATTGATTATTGATCCGAGGTTCCCAGAAGGAATTACTCAGACGCCTTCATTGCCGCTGTGTTAGAGCGGTGGAAAGTGAAAGGTTGAGGATTCTGAGCCTGATGTGGATGTTCGGCCCCTTCGTAGATTTTCAACTTCGAAAGCATCTGACGGCCGATTTTATTTTTGGGCAGCATCCGACGAACGGCGTCCCGCATGACTTTTTCGGGCTTCCGTTGCAAACGATTGCCGGCAGACTCTTTGCGAAGACCGGTATAGCCGGTGTACCAAGTGTAAGTCTTCTGATCCAGCTTGTTGCCGGTAAACTTGACTTTGGTGCAATTGGTCAGCACAACGAAATCGCCGGTGTCGACATTAGGCGTGTAATTTGGCTTGTGCTTGCCCATCAGCACTGTCGCGATGTCTGCGGCGATGCGTCCGACGATTTGGTCTTCAGCGTCGACGATGAACCAAGCCTTGGTCAGATCGTCATTTTGAGCGTTATAAGATTTTGTGCCCGGCACAATGCTTCTCCACGTTTGTGTTATTCAATGACCACAATGGATGGAGCCCTGAAAAGTCGGAGCCCCTTGATACGGCCAAATTCTGTCTTCGAAAGAATCCAATAATGTAGTGACCTGCCCAAAAAGCCACAAGGGCCAAGTTCCGTGTTTTTAGCTCCGATTTTGGTGGACGCGGCTGTCTTTGCGTCTACCAACGGGGCGCCAACGGTCAAATCATCGACCACCGCTGGCGGGTTCTTTGGTGATTTTAAGATGAAAACAGCCCAGTTGCTCTGTTGACACCGGTGGCATTGAGTTCGTATGATTGCATTCCGAAATACGAGCGGTTGTGGCGGAACTGGCAGACGCGCTAGCTTGAGGG
>CALDYR010000028.1 GCA_937944405.1 uncultured Pirellulaceae bacterium | reverse complement strand
CTTTGACCGCAAACAGATAGTCTCCTTGGGCATCGGTCACTTGCTGGCACAGATCGCGTTGGCAGAACATCGCATCGCCAGTGACCACTTTGCCTTTAAGCAGCATGCTTTTGAGCATTGTCATCGCGGCTTTGTGCTCGTGCCGACGATATCGGGGCGGCTACGGAGAATCTGATGCGTGTGATTGGACATGATCGAAAACGTGAGGCAGCCAATCGCCCCCTCGCCAAGTGTTCCTGTCGGTCTCGAGCCCATTGGCCGCGATGTTCATAGCTTCTGCCGGTCAACGGAGCTTGTCCGCAGAGAAAAGCGCGCCGCACGTAGCGATTAAAGACATGAACAATTTGGACTTCGTTGCGGGCGATTGAGTTTTGGCGAGCAGTACGAGCCATGGCATGGCCCTGGTTCTGCAGGCAGATGGAGATGAGTCTCTACATCACCATCGCGTTTGGACGTCGGGGCCGTCGCTCCATCGAGCCCGCTGTTGTGGGTACAAATGTGCACACTTGTCGCCCGCAGTCCAATGGGGTAAGTCGGCGTTGCCATTAAACGCCCCATGTGACCGCCAAAGGCACCGAAGGATCTGTAGCGTGCTGGCACTGGCCTCAAGACCGCTGCCCGCCTTCGTCTTTCGCTCTGCTTGTCCCTTGTCCTTCCTTCCCTTGGCCTTCCTGAAGAAAAAAAAATGTCTCAAAGGAGCTGAGCAAACGCGGAATACTCGCTTAGTTGAAAAGTTGAAAAAAACAACATCACCAAATATCGCAAAGCTGCGGTTGGAGTCGGGCCAGAAACTGCTCAAGTCGGGCTAAAGTACGAACTAAGCGATAAAACGCCAACAAAAGCGCGCTACGCGGTACAGCCGATCGCTATGCGGTTGCGCGCGGCGTTGGCGCCAAAGGATGTCTGGCTAGGCAAACCTCCAATGCCGCCAAACGCTGTTCGTACCCGATCGTTTGATTGCGAGCACCATACACTTCGAGTTCCAAACCGCAGTCCACCGACGCCGCAACCAATCCATCCAACCAAAAGGCAATGTCAACATCACCGACGCCCGGCAGCAATCGTTGAGCCAACTTGGTTTGTGTAGACCGGCCTTTGACTTGCTCGCGGTCAGCGATTTGAATCAAACGGATGCGATCGGCGTTGTCTTGAAATAGGTCGAGCAAACTCTTATCCAGCCCGCAGTGGAACAAATCCACCACACAACCTAGGTATTCAGAAGGGAAATTATCCAGCAATCCAAAAAACGATCGATAAGAATTCAAGGACGACCAAGCACTACTCTCCGGGCCGACCATGGGTTCAATCGCCAACGGCATATTATAATCTGCGGCGATCGGAATCAGCGTGTCGAGGGCGTTTTCGAACAATCGGTGCGCGTGGCGATGGGTGTGCCCGTTGCGTCCACCGGGGTAAATCAGCAGGCAATCTGCATCGATTTGACTAGAGAAAACGATTGCTTCGATCGCATCATCTATTGAATCCACAAATGACAAACCATCGCTGCCAGTAAAACCACCGGCCCAACTGACACTCGAAACGCCCATCTTCATTTCGAACAATAAATCGATCGCTTCGGAGGAACCAACGTCTTCGACCTTACGTCGACTGATTCCAATGTTGTTGATGCCGCGTGATGCGTACTTAATAACGTCTTGATGAAAGGACCAACAAGGAGTTGAAAATTCACTGACCGCTATTCGCATCGGCATAATTGTTCCTTGATTGGATCTTAATTGAATCGAAGCAAAAAGACCCCAGTAATTAACCAGAGGAACCTCAATACTTGCGACGGACCACCTACTTTTCAAGTATGCCCGCATTTCAATTTTGTGTAAACCGAGGATGAATAGATTTTTAAAATTCAAAAAACAGCTCCCCGAATCTGGCGTCGGAGTCGGCTCAATTCGCGGCCAAGCATTTCTCAATTCCCGCCGCGCGTAAAGCGCAGGATATGAATGGTGCTTGCACAAAAACATTCCCCGCAAAGCATTCCCCACTGCCCAAAATACGCCCATCCCTCCACCAGTGCGCCGCATGCGAATAAGCTTCGACAATCGACAAACCCCGTTGGCAACACGCCCGAACAATCACGTGAGACTTGTTTAGAAAAAATGAGTTCACAATCCCTTAGCATTCAATGTCTGCTGCGTGGGATGCTGGCGTTTGGCTTCGGTAGCGGGGGGAAAATCCGGGCTCGAAGTCCGCTTCGATAGCGGCTTTCAAGTCCGGTTGATTATCTTTGACCGCAAACAGATAGTCTCCTTCGGCATCGGTCACTTGCTTGCACAGATCGCGTTGGCAGAACATCGCATCGCCAGTGACCACTTTGCCTTTAAGCAGCATGCGTTTGAGCACTGTCATCTCGGCTTTGTGCTCGTTGGTCTCTGGCGGCATCTGCAATTGCTTCAGCACCGAGCCGGCGGCATGATCCAGAGCCGCCAACAGGTGGACGGCTCGCCGGTGCTGCTGCATCGCTCCCCGCAACGTTTTGCCATCGACCGCTACGGCTTGCAGCGCGCTTTGGTTCAAATTTCCCACCAGTGCTTCAATCCACTGGCTAATGGCGTGCTCGAGCGTTTCGGCTGGCAGCTTCAGCGACAG
>CALDYR010000027.1 GCA_937944405.1 uncultured Pirellulaceae bacterium | reverse complement strand
GGCTTCCAAACGACGGGGGGAGGAAAAAATTTGCACGTCGGTGCTGCCGGCGCCGTCGACCGGTTTCGCGACCCATCGCTGCTGAGGTTCGATGGCGGTCGAAGGGACCGGGACACCGTGAGACTGTAGATAGGATTGCATCGCGTTTTTATTGGATGCCAATTCAATCCACCCCACCGGTCCGCCCAACAATTTTTCCTCGTAGCTCTCTAACCAGCGGTAGCATTCCGATAAAATCCCGTCACATTCAGGGGCGATCAAAATAATTTGGTCAGCGGTGATTGCCAAGGCGCGAAGTTTCTGCGGCAACCGCGCTTCTACCAGATGCGGCCGGTAGCCGGGCCGTTGTCGCGCCCATGGTTTGACCACGTCGGTGTCGCAAGCCCGAATGTCTACCGGAGCGCAGACACTGTGCCCCGCCGCAATGAGGTCTTCGGCCATCGCGGCAAACATGGCGCCTCCCTGTTGAAAGAAAGGGTCGTCGGCGTGGGGTAATTCATCGGACGCAATCAGCCCCCCCCCTACCATCCACTCAAATAATAAGAACTTCATGAGCTGTTTGTGAATCTTCGGTGAGCACTTAAAGCGTACGATGGCAGCCAACCAACGCCACCTACGTTCACAATCGGTTGGGAAGATTCATTCAAAGCAATCTGCTTTGGCGACGTGATTCAGCGGTCAGTTGGTTTGGTTTACAACGCGCCGGATTGGATTACAATCTGCGATGCCGAAATATCATAGTCGTAAATTGATCCACGGATACCAATTATGGGCACGCTGAAAACACAGGTTGAAGGTACGATTTTAATTGTGCGATTTCAAGACGTTAGTCTTATTGACGAATCTCGAATCGAAGCCGTTGGAAACGAATTAAAAGAACTGATCGATAAATCGGATCAGGAGAAAATAGTCCTGTCTTTCGAAAATGTTGAATTTATGTCGTCGGCGATGATTGGAAAGTTGGTCCATTTTGGCAACATGTGCAAAAACGAAAAGGTCGCCCTGAGATTATGCGACATCACCCCCAGCGTGAGGAAGGTTTTCGACCTAATGCGATTGGACAAACTCTTTGCAATCGACAAAGATGTTGAATCATCGTTGTCCAAATTGGCTCACGGTGGTTGGTTCGCTCAATAATGAATGAGGAAGATAGCTCTGTGGTCGAAAATCGTGTCGTTGAATCGCAGCCTTCGGATGTCGCTGCGATGGAAGAACTTTCCAACGCATCCTTGGTCACCCGTTCGGTGTTCGGTGGCGTGCTGATGGGGTTAGCCAATTTGGTGCCCGGCATCAGTGGTGGCACCATGTTGTTAGCGGCCGGGATTTATCCGCGTTTTATCGATGCCATCGCCGAATTGACTCGGTTTAAGTTGCGATTTCGTTCGGTGTTGACGCTGGGGTGTATCGTGGCGTCGGCGGGGGTAGCGATTTTGCTGCTGGCGGGAGTGCTCAAGGATTTGGTGGTCGAACAACGCTGGGTGATGTACAGCCTATTTATTGGGCTGACTTTGGGTGGTGTACCGATCGTTTGGCGTTTGGCGAAACCCGGTTCTGCAATCTTGAAGGTTTCTGCGATGCTGGCGTTTTCGTTCATGACCGGGATTGCCGTATTGCAATTCAACGGCTACGTCGGCAGCGCCAATTCAAGTTTTTTGATGCTATTGCTGGCCGGGTTGGCGGGAGCCAGCGCGATGATTCTCCCCGGGCTCTCGGGCGGGTATTTGTTGCTATTGCTGGGGCAGTACGTGCCAATTCTTACCGGGGTCGATCAATTCAAAGAAGCGCTCAAGGCGAGGGAATTGTCCCTTTTGATGGAACCGTTGATATCGGTGGTGCTGCCCGTTGGAGTTGGCGTTGTCGTTGGCGTGGTCGCGGTTGGCAACCTGTTGCAGTATCTGCTCAAGCGGCACCGGCAAATGACTTTGGGGATTTTGCTGGGACTGTTGATCGGTTCGACAGTTGGGTTGTGGCCCTTTCAACAGTGCGTTCAACCGTCGGTGGGTGACGTGGTCAAAGGGCAGGTCCTAACGGCGCAAACGCTTGAGGAACTGGAACGTGAAGATTGGCCCACTGAAATTTTTACGCCGTCGATTCAAACGGTTGCGTCGGCCGTTGGATTGATTGTGGTCGGATTCGGAATCACGATGGGGGTATCGGCGTTAGGGCGCGAAAAAAAATAAGCTGCTTCCATGCCATTTCACCCAAGAGATAACTTGAAGTCAAACGTTTTTGTTTTCGATCGATTGTAATGACCGTCTTGAAGCTTTATTTGTTCTTAGCGGTGCCGATGAGCCTGATCGGGTTTGGGGCGATGGGGTACGACAAACGGCAATCCAGAAATGGTGGTTGGCGATTGTCGGAGAGAACGCTTCACGGGATCGAACTGGCAGGTGGTTGGCCCGGATCATGGGCAGGGCAGCGGTACTTTCGTCACAAAACCAGTAAAATGTCGTATCAAGTGCTGTTCTGGTTGATTGTTGTGGCCCATGGGTCGTTCCTATTCTGGGGCCTATCCCCCCCCAATCAAAATGCTGGTTTCTGAAAACCGATGCTAGTTTGCCCCCTTCAGGTGCGCCACGTAGTTCTTAATAGAGCGTCCGATCACCCATGTACCGTGTTTTAACTGCGCCGACATGTTCGGCGGAATGAACTTTCGCCGGAGAATCGATTCGCGTGTGGTGCTCCACCGGGCCTTGTAGGGTTCGTCGCCCCGCAGAAAGTCGAAGAACATGAAGTTTTTCTCGATCGCGTGTTCAATCGCAACCATCACTGACTGATATCCGGGTTCCGAAGCCGCGTGTGCCGGATCGATTCCCGATTGATACATCATGCACGTTTCACCGCTGTAAATCAGTAAGATCGAAGCAATCGGAATGCTCGATTTGCTGATCACGACCAAGTCAGCGCAATTTAGGCCCATCAATCCCACGACGGCCGAACGTAGAAAACGTTCGAATCGGTCATCCGCAAAACATCCCGATTGCCCGATCGCGTTTCGGCGCTTCTGATGCAGTTCAACGAACGTGCTCCAGATCGGATCAAGGGTGTCTGGTTTGGCAAACTGGATCTCGACATCGGGTTGGGCTAATCTTTTGCGAGCCGCTTTGGTCTTGCGTCGCATCGATTTGCTGAAGGTAGCATTGAGTTGTTCGAATGAATCAGGAAGTCTAACCTTCCACGTCCCTTCGGTTTCGGTTTCATGTTTAACAAAATCTCGCAACTGCAAGAGTTCGCAGAAATAATTTAGATTGCTATCGTTGCCGCCACACCCTTCAATTTCGAATACATCGACAAAAGACAAATCCCCTTCCGATCCAAACTCCGTGGATAGGTGTTTTACAAGCGATTCGGCAAAAGCGCGGTACGCCGTTGGCGTAGTGATCAAATTGGTGTAGTCAGTGCATGCCGTCCCTGAACCTAAGAATCGCAATTTTCGCCCCGAAACCATTAGCGGGGCGATCCCCAACCAATTTCCGTCTTGGTCAACGCCGACCACGACATGAAGGCGGTCTTCAGCATCATTTCCGAACTGCTGAAACCACGCGGAGCACCACTGCCAAGTAAAAAAGCTTCGACCGTCGGCTACGCGATTCCAATGCTGGGATTCGGTGTTAAGTTGATCGAGATTATTAAAGATTTTAAGTTTCATAGCTATCGTTTAGCAGGAGCGGTAATCGGTATGGTTTCCAAGACAGTCGGCACGTAAGATGCGCTGATTGGTTATTTTATAGCTTCCGCACCAATCGGTGTCGGCGATGTGGTTTCTAATTTGTTCCTGCGCTGCTTCCACCAGTTGCGCAGGAATTTGGTAATTGGCTGTTCGAACCAAATCGTTGTTGCCGTTCCCAGTCCAATCGACAGTACCGTCACAAACGTGACCGCCAAAAGCGACCCCATTCCCAACTTCTCCAGTGAGTAAATGCAGATGGAACCAATGTTGTTATGGAACAGATACAGCGTATAAGAGATTGTGCTGATGAAGAGCAACGGTTTAAAACGCAGCGGCGGAACTTTTCCCCACGCACAAGCCGTCAGCAAACCAAACAACAGTGCCGTGGCGGCGGGGTTGTGGCCGCGCTGATCGATAGCGTGAAAGACCATCCCGGCCAAGATGATGCCAGCGATATTTTTCCAAACGACTCCTCGTTTGTTTTTGATCTCATTGAGCAACATTCCCATCGCGAACAAGGGCATGTTTCTCATGAAGCACACATTCTCCACCACCCAAAAGAACTGGTTTAATCCCGAATCTGGAAATGTTGCTTTGAATCCGCTGCCGATGAAGCAAAATACGAAACACGTGCCCACCATAAACATTAAGTTCTTCAACATGTTTTCGAACGCACCGGCCAACATCATGATGACCAACATCGCATAGAACAGCATCTCGACTTGAAGTGTCCATGTCACCGGTTCGATATTCTCAAAACCAAACAGACGCGGCATCGTCGTCAAGTTGGCAACCGTCGCGTCGGTCGAGGGTACGTCGAACAACGGAAGATGGCTAAGTAAGAAAACGTTGATCAGAATCACCAACCAATAAGAGGGGAAGATCCTGATCGCTCGGGCGAAGAGAAAGTCCTTCGCCGATCGCTTGCCCACAAAAGTCATCGCGTTGACAAAACCGCTGAGCATGAAAAACAACTGCACGCCATACTTGCCGTAGGGGAACGCAAAACCTAAAGGCGTTTCAAATCCGTACTTGTTGGCGTACACATAGGTGAAATGAAACAGCAACAAATTGAGACACGAAATCGCGCGAAGGGCATCAAGCTCCAAGATGCGTTTCGATTTTGGTTTGTTAATTAAAGCGGTGGAGGACATTTTGACATCTAATGGAAAAAGTTTGTCTGAGGGCATGACGGTCAGAACCCTGTCAAATCTATGATTTGCTGATGCCGATGTGTGAAATGGGCCAAAAGATAGACGTGATTCACTCGACTCGCCGCCAACGACAACGACTAGACCGATGATCCCGATGATGACACTTACACCGAATCTTGGCCAGAAGTCGAAACAATTGCGGTCGCTGAGCGTGGTTTGCTAGCGTTTTCCATGCGGAAAAGCGGGGAAACGCCTCCCATTGGCGATGCGGTGCGCAATCAGTGATGTCCGCGGCGGAGAAGCTTCAGGTTAGAAGCATCGGGTTATAAGCTTCGGGACGGCGTCCGCGGTTCACTGTTTCGCCAATTGCAAAAGCCATGTATAAGACGGTATCGCCGAAGAAAGACCACCTCAGGTTCGATGGGGAAAAATTTGGTTGCAGCGATGCAAAATTCGATTGCAGCGATGCCAATGCGCCGTAGGATCCTATGATGTGTTACCGTCCATGTTCATAACGTAAAAATTTAAACTCAGTCCTTAGATTTCATGCGCGACCCGTTCCGACCTAGCTCCAGCAAACAACTTATCCGAGAGGCCCAGATTGCCTTTTTGGTGATTGCGGCGTTGTTGTGCGTGTTGGTTTACGTGGCCTTGCATCGGATGTCTGGACGGAAACTTTACTTTCGCCAGATCGCACAAACCGCCCCAATCGCGGAACATATCGACGACATTGCCTACCCTGCACAAGCGATGCGTGCTGTCGGCGATTCTTTAACGGGGCCTAAAAACGGTGCAATCAAAGGGGTGAATCCCCCTAAACGCAACTTCGTATGGCCTCAGTCCAATCCGCCGATTTCTCGGATTTCGCCGGTCGTGAAATTTCCAAGACCGCTCGATAAAACGCCCAGTCCCCGTCCGACCGGCAAAACCGTATCAGGTTCTGCGTTGGCGGTTGGGGGCGCACCGCTTGTGGCTCAGGCAAACTTCATCGAACCCGATGCCAACAAACCCAAAGCCAACAAACCAAGCTTCGGCACCCGTTCATTGCAATTCTCCGCACCAGAGAAAAGTTTTGATGACCCGTTTGAAAACATCAAGCCGACGGTTCCGAAAACCAAACCGATCCGCCCCCATTCAACCGCGACGAGAAATACACCGGGTATCCCCTCCAAGAAATTTTCTATTGCCTCCGACAACGGCGCGGATGTCGAAGGTGATTTCGTGCCACCCAAAATCGAATCGAACTTTGGTGTAGACCTTGAAGCATCTATTGCTTTGGGCGGAACAGCGCATAAAGAATCCCCCAAACCGACGGCAAATCATCTTGCGAAGTCGGAAAACAAGACGATCGCTGCGTTTCCAGCCAATTCAAAATCTATTGATTTTTCGCCAGCAGAACCCACCGTCAAATCAAATCCAAATCAGTCTTTAGTGCCTGATTCAACTTTTGATTCCGCAACAGCTCTCGCCCCAATATCAACTTCAGCTTCAGTTTCAGCCCCAACATCAACTTCAGCTTCAGCTTCAACATCAACTTCAGCCCCAACATCGGTTTCGATTGCCCCCCTTCAGGGGCCTGCGTTTAAGCCGCAACCGATCGACCGATCGGCACCTGAGTTTGGCGATTACACGGTTCAAGCGACCGATAGTCTGTGGACGATCGCGATGGAGTTTTATGATGATGGCCGGTTCTTCCGGGCTTTGCATGCCTACAATCTTGATCGCATCGGCCCCCAAGCAGAAATCGTCCCACAAATGGTTCTGTACGTTCCTGAGTTGGAAACACTGTTGACCAGTCACTCGGAATTATGCCCCTCTGACCGTGTTGAATCGGCTGAAACCTCTCCACCTACGGCAACGATGGGCGTTGGGAAAGACCTGCAGATGGCGCAAACGGCACACTACGACCGCTACGAACAGCGTTTGGAGGATCGCTTCCACACAACGCGTTCCGGCGAAACGTTGTTTGACATCGCGCGGCAGCAGTTGGGACAGGCGTCACGGTATTTGGAGATTTTTGAACTCAACCGGTTTCGGATTCCAGATCAAGTCACTCATTTGACTCCACTGAAACCCGGCCTTCGGTTATTATTGCCGGAGTAGCGGCCGCAGCTTCAGGGAGCGCAATGCCCAATGCGGGCCGCCGCGTTGTCTATTTTTTGGCTCTCCGTAGATTTTAGTAGCAGGTTCGGAAACTGGAAACTGTAGTGGGATTCATGGCGGGATTCGCCAGAATTCCCGTCGACTGTGTTCACGAGAATTACCGCCAATCCTCCTATCGTTCATTGAAAACGGTAAGCGTTAGGCGTGCTCGGTGCCACAAAGTTCCCGGAAAAACCATTTTTTGTCGTCCTAAGTCACATGCCCAAACCTGAACTCTCCAAAATTATCTCCGGCGGGCAAACAGGCGTAGATCGTGCGGCTTTAGAAGTTGCGATGTTCTTAGAAATTCCGCACGGCGGTTGGTGCCCCAAAGGGCGGCGGGCCGAAGACGGACCGATCCCCGAAATGTTCAATTTGATTGAGACACCATCGTTTAATTACGCGGTGCGAACGGAAAAAAACGTTGTTGAATCCGATGGGACGTTGATTCTTTTTCGTTCAGTGATCACCCGTGGTACCGGGTTGACGGCCCAGTTCGCCAAACGCCACCAACGCCCGCACCTGATCGTCGATTTGGCCACCATCGATAGCCAAGACAAAACCGCGACCCAAGAAAAGTCGGCGGAGATTCTCGCCTGGATCGTCGCACAGAACATCAACGTGCTTAACGTCGCCGGGCCGCGCGAATCAACCAACCCAAACATTAACACCCAATCTCATTCGCTGCTGCTGAATACGTTTGCGGACATCGGCGTCCGGCCTTAGACACATTCCCGTAACTACACGTAGGCATAAAGACGTTTTTCGCGCAGTGGGTGGCTACCGCAGGTCAGGTTTAATTTAAATCTTTTTAAACGACACGACCGTCGAGTGAAACGCTTGTTGGCCGGTCACTGGATCGGGCGCGATCGGCATGATTCGATTTTGATTCCAACCGTTACCGGTATTCTGTTGATACTTGGTAATGTCGCCACCGGATTTGTCTTCCCACCACATGTTCCTTTCCCAATCGGGATCACGCAATCCTTGTGCGTCGGATCCTTGCGAGACGAAACCGTCACTGCGCCCATCATCAGCGGCCGCCTTCTTGGCTTGGGCGACGTTGGTGTATTGCCAGTGGCCGCAACTGTTGCTCATCGCGATCGCGCGGGGGTGGATGCCGGGCATGGTCACGATCGGCACACGCATCGTACCGGCAACCAAACGCCCTGATGGGTCTCGGTCACCGTGGGCAAGATTGGGGTTGGTTTCCTCCAACATGCGGGAGAAGTATCCGGTCAATTCGATCCAGTCACCGTCCTTCAAATCGAAGTTCTCGGCGGTCTGCGGGTTAATCCAAGCGGGATTGGTGTGCACAATTTCAGCCAACCACTTCAAATTCATCGTCCTCCCGTGGTTATGAACGTTCCATTTGAAGGATGTCATGATTAGTTCGTCGTCGGCAATTTCTTGGTGTTCGATAGGTTGTAGCCAGACGGGCATCTCTTCGATAGAAACATCATGGCCTTTGTGTTGGGGCGGCCGAACTTGTGTTTTCACCATGCTACTGGCGGCGATCAAGTCCGAGGTATTCTTGTTCAGGCCGGTTTGGCTGAGGAATACGGAACGAACCTCGAACTTTCGACTAGGCGTTTTAAACCCTCTGACGGCCTTACCGCCAATCATGATGCCGATTCCACCGCCGTTTTTGCTGATGATGCCGGTTTCTGGGTCGATGGTCGATCCGGCTAAATCGTCGTCGGTCAGCGGTGTTAAAAACGGTTCGTAGAACGGTTCGCGCGTTTCGTCTTCCCAAGCACCTTCGTCGATTAAACGATCCAATCCTTTTTTACCTGTTTCGGGGTTCTCCGGGACGCTGCTGGCCCATTGCTGCATGTACTGGTCGATATCTTCTTTGTACCATTCCTCCATTCCGCCGCCGATCTTTTTGGCCAGCATCGGGAAGAACTCGCGCACGTCCTTGGCTTCTCCCAGCGGCGTCACCATCGGCATTCTCAGCCCCACATAGGGGCGCAAGTTGTAACTTCCACGTGCATCCAAATCCCACCGCTCCATATAAGTCGTCCACGGCAAGACAATGTCAGCGTAGTGAGCCGTTTCGTTGTAGAACGGATTGATGCAAACGTGGAACTTGATCAATTTTTCATCGCACATTACGTCTTTGGTCAGCGATTCCTCTGGCCACGTCAGCGGTGAGTCCAAGTTATACGTCATGTATGCGTCGACTTGGGCGCGGCCTTGCATGAGGTATAGGTAAATGATTTCGCCAACCCGCATTCGGCGCCAAACGTTGGCCAGCGGGAATTCTGGCGGATCCTCCAAGACACTCCATGTTTTGGCCGACGGTGGGAGGCCAGGGGTTTTGACCACTGGGTCCAAACCACCCCATGGCGACCAGCACCAACCGCCTTTTTTTCCCACGCTGCCGACGATGGCGTTGAGAAGCTGGATCGCGCGGTCGTTGTAGAATCCATTGAGATGCGCCGAAGAACCCCGGTTGCACATTGTGGTTGCAGCCGGAGCGGCGGCGGCAAATTCCAACGCGATGCGACGAATGTCGGCCGCTGGAACACCTGAAATCTTTTCAGCCCACTCAGGCGTGTGTGATTTAAAATGCTCTTTAAGTTCTTCAATCGAAGTCGTCGACCATTTGTCGATAAAGTCTTTGTCGTGTGCGTCGGCCATTAGAATGGCATTGGCCATCGCCAACGCTACCGCACCATCGGTGCCGGGGAATGGTGCAAACCATTCATCCGACGAACCTGCGGTGTTGGACAAACGGACGTCAAAAGTGACCATTTTCGCGCCGTTTTCGAACCGGCCATTTTGAATTCGGTTGGCAAAAGGGATGTGCCCTTGATGCGCTTCGAAGGCGTTGGACCCGAAATTGAGGATGTATTTGGTGTGTTCGACGTCGTTAAGATCCCAATCGCTTTCCCAGAGATAGGAAAGGTTAGCTGCCCGCCGGTTGCCGCTGCAGAGGCTACGATGGGAAAGCTGGGTTCCTGTCCCAAACGCACGAAGGAATCGCGTTAGCGCGTCTTTGGATCGTTGCCGGCCTTGGTGGAAGGCAAAGTTTTCTGGTTTCCCAGAGTCGCGGATGGCTTTTAGTTTTTCCGCGATCTCATCGAGGGCTTCGTCCCACGAGATTCGTTTCCATTTTCCTTCGCCGCGTTCCCCGACGCGCTTAAGCGGGTAGAGCAGTCGTTCGGGGTGATACTGATGATTCAGTCCGGCTTGACCACGGGCACACAGACGACCTCGACTGTTAGGGTCTTTGGGATTGCCTTCTATTTTAATAAGTCGATCATTTTTGACGTGCCCAATGATCCCACAAATGGTGCTACACAGTTGGCACATTCCGGGCACCTGTTTGGTGTCGACGTATTTGTCTTTGTCGGGCCAATTTCGTTTGGCCAATGGACCGGGCAGTTCACAAACTCCGGGCGTTTTTTCGGTGCCCTCTGGATAGGCTTGGGCTTTTAGCTTTTTCCATTTTTCAAGGTCGATCCCCTGGGCCGGGAGCGCGCGTTTAGGAGTGGTTTGAGCGTTGGCGGCGGTTTGACCGGTAACCGTTGCGGTGCCCAACAACGCAGCGCCGAGGCGGAGGAAGTTACGGCGATTCTGTTTGAGCGTGGGGGCTGATTGCGACATAGTGCGTTGCTTTAAAGAAGCGATGTAAGGATTGCTAAGTTGAAAGTGCGGCGAACAAAATTTTCGGTTGAGCTAATTTCAATCGACTGGCTTGACTGGCGAAATTGGCTCGACTGGCCGTAGCGCGCGTCGAGGACCAGAGTTTAAAACTGACCATCCATAGGCGCCGTTTGGTAAAACCAAACCCCGGTTACTCAAACGCCAGTACCGGGGCGTTTGAGCATACCGGCGAACAGAAGTTAGGGAGTATCGTCTTCCGCGGATTCTTTCCACTGGTAGATATTGTACGCATCGGGATGATAGGACTGGCCTTCGGCGGGGATACGGTTTTCTATTTCCGCCGGGGCGGGGCCAGTGAACCACATCCGTGGCTTGGTTTCTTTTTCGCCGCGCAGCTGAACCAAGGGAAGCTGATTGGCTTCCGCGTTTGCCAGCGCTTTGGAGGCTTTTGAATCTGGGTCGTTAAGGTCACCGAAATGGATTGCGTCTGACGGGCATGTCGCGGCGCAGGCGGGTTCCATCCCCTGATCGACGCGATGGTAGCAGTTGTGGCATTTTACCGCTTGATTGGCGACAGGATCTATATAGATCGCGCCGTAGGGGCAAACTTCGACGCAGGTGGCGTGTCCGCAGCACTTTTCATAGTCGACGGTAACGCTACCGCCGGAGGATTTCCCCAACGCACCGCAGGGACACGCTTTGATGCAGGGTGCGTCTTCGCAATGTTGGCAGGCCATCGGCAAAAACATGCGAGCGACTTTGGGGTATTCGCCGACATCTTTGAAGAACGTTTGCCGAATGAAGTTACCCAACGGCACGTCGTTTTCTGCTTTACAGGCCACTTCGCAGCCATGACAGCCAAAACAGCGGCGTGTGTCGATAAACCAACCGTACTTTTTCCCGTCATCGGGCGCCGCCATGCGGTCTTTCCAATACTCTTGGGGTTGAAAAAGATCGGAACTGGTTTCGGTCGCCGTTTGCGCCGCGGCACCCGCAGGTTGGTTGGCCAATCCCAATCCAACGGCCGCTGTTGTCGCCGCAGCCCCTAAAAACTTACGACGATCAGTCGATTCCGCGTTCGTCGAGACAGAGTCTTCAGAATTAGCGGCGGATGGTTTGGTGGGTTGAGAACGCTTCATGACAGCATCAATTGATAGACAGAGTTCAAAGAATATCCCTGACAAACTATCCTAGACAAATCCAAGATTCAACCCGGCGACGGACTAACGTAAAAAATCACCAACTGGGAAAGTCGTATTCCGAATTGTCGGCGGAGAAATCCTGGTCGGTTAACCCGACGTTGATCTGCATGTCGACATAGAAGTAACGCTCTAAGAGCTTTGGTTTTTCACCAGGTTTTTCGGGCCAAAGGAAGCCTTCGTACCCGACCAAAACGTCGTTATCTTGGTCCAAATAAATCTTGGAAATGTGGTAGGCAAAATGGTCTCTTTGCACCGGGTGCAGGACTTGGATCATTGTACAGGGGCGGTCGTCGACCAAGACATCGCGCGTGATTGATACTTCACATTCGCCGTGTTGGCGATCGCGCAGACCAAACTCTTTCATTTTTGCAACTAAGTTTTTAAAACCAATCTCATAGATAGGGTATCGGCTCCCCTTCATCGCGATGCCGCCACAGGGGTCGAACAGGAATCGTTTGACGTTCATCATGCCGGTTGTGTGGGCGATCAGTTTGCCATCATTTTCCCCGTCGACCCAGATGACTTCGCGTCCGTGCTCTTTTTTGGGCGTGAGCATCTTGAGGTAAATGCTGAAGGGGACTTCAGAATCTTCGGTCGTGTGGGCGTGGCGAATTTTGCACTCAATGTACTTTTCGGGTTGAAGCTTCCCGCTGATTCGCACTTGGCTGATGATCGTGGCGGTGTAGTCGCGCACTGTCTGGTCGATGCGATTAAATGCTTCGTCGGCTAGGTCTAATAATGGGTCGATGGGATGTTCGGCGTTTTCGATTTTGGCGTTGCTGACCAGGCCGACGATCCTGTCGCCAAATCGGTCGGCGTCATCGCCGGCGCTGAGCGGCGCGGATTCCATTTTGACGGCCATTTCTTTGAAATCGGCGTCGGTTCCGGTGCTGCCGATCTGTGACGCGGTGATAATACCGAGCGCTAAAAAACCGGCCCCTACCAACAGCGGCCACAGCTTTCGTGGCTTGCGCCGAATCGTCGGTCTGTGGGTTGGAGCGTTGTCGACGTTATCAGGCATATCTACTGAGGAGGCAATGTTTGGTGAATTGAAAACAAATCTAACTTATTTTTTCCAACCCAACAAATCAAATTACCCGCGGCCGGAATCCCATTATCAACCTTTCTAACGGCTACTTTGTCGACCAATCTTTTCGTTGACGCGAGCTGGGGATGTCCAATTTTTCGCGGTACTTGGCAACCGTCCGCCGAGCGACGTTGAAGCCCATCACCTTTAATCGATTCATGATTTCGGAATCGCTGAGCGGTTTCTTTTTGTCTTCGTTTTCGATCAGTTTTTGAAGTTCGATTCGAATCGTATTCCAAGCGACATCTTCGCCGTCGTCATTGGTAGTGCCATGCACGAAAAACATCCGCAGCGGCAAAACACCGCGCTCGGTTTCCAAATACTTGTCGTCAACGGCACGGCTGACTGTGGTTAAGTGGACACTGACTTTTTCGGCAATCTGTTCCATCTTTAGCGGTTTAAGATACTCTTGCCCGTTGTCCAGAAAATCGGTTTGGTAGTCAACAATGGCCTGTGCGACTCGCATCAGCGTATTGCGTCGCTGTTCGATCGATTCGATCAGCCATTGGGCCGAAGTAATTTTCTTCTTGATGAAGTTTTTTTCTTCGGTCGATGCCCTTCCGCTGGCGAGGACTTTGCGGAAGTGGTTGCTGATGTGCAGGTTCCGCTGCGGCCCTTCGTCCATTTTTACCACGTATTTGTCACCGTCATCCTTTTCCAACCACAGGTCGGGCCTCACCGTGGCGACGTGGCTGTCGATGAAGTGGCTGCAGGGCAGCGGATCCATGCGGCGGATCTGAGCCCAAGCATCGTTGATTTGTTCGATAGTGAGCCCGGTGACTTTTTCAATCGTCGGCAAGCGGTTGAATTGCAGATCCTCTAAATGATCCAAAATCAGGGAACGCACGTGATGATAGTTAGGGATCTCGGAAGAAAGTTGCATCATCAGGCGTTCCCGCAACGTGCGGGCGGCCACACCGACGGGATCAAGGTCTTGCACGTGCGCGAGTGCCGTTTCGGCCAGCTCTTCATCTTCGGCGGTGGCCCCCACGGGCAGCAAATCCGTAAGGCTGGCTCGGAAATAGCCGCCATCGGAAGCCGATAACGTCGACACGATACGTTCGGCAATCTTCAGTACCTGCGGTTCGATGTCGCGTTCGTGCAATTGCTGCAACAGATGATCGTGCAGCGTTTCGCTGCGAGTTTCAACGTTGGCCATGATGTCATGCTGCCGATCGCTGCTTTCCTGAATTCGATTGGCCGACATACGTGGTCGTTCATCGAAATACTCAGGATTGTCCTGGTCAAGATTCAGCAGCCGCTCAAAATCGTCGGCGTTATCCTGGGATTCTTCAATCACCAGTTCTTTTTGGTCGACGTCTTTCTCTTTGGGTTCCTTTTGCGGTTTTTCGTCATTTTCGGGACCGTCGGAGAGCATCTCCAATACGGGATTGTCGATCAATTCCTGTTCGATCTTTTCATCAAGTTCCGTTTGGGCAAGGCGCAGAATCTCCATCGACTGGAACATCCGGGGAGACATCGTTTGCGACATCTTCTGCTGCAGATTCTGGCCGAAAGAGAATTTCATAGGAGCGTCTAGTACGTAAAAAAGGGGGTGTCAGTTGCTCGTTTAATCGTTGGGAGTGTAAATTCTGGTCGTTGGAAATGGAAGCGGATGCTGTCGAACGTTGAAATCGTGCTACGTCTAAACCGTGCTATATACGGGGTGGGGTTGGATAAAGAGAATAACTCAGCCAACGACACCAAAACATAGCCCTTGTTCAACAACGGTGCCGATGTTTCTTGGTCGGTAGTCGGTTTGAGGGTGCAATCGGACAATTGTAACAGTAAATCGCCCTATTTTTGGTGTGAAATCTATACGAAGAAGCTTCCTCCATGTTTTTAATTGACTCCGTTGAAACAAATGGCGAACTCCTTCTGTACAAGTTTGCTGGCCAGCGGCCCGGTTGCGGCCTAGTCGCGGCCATTGGGCAAACCAACCCGGGAACATTGAAGCCTCACAGCGGTTGGCGGCCTGAGATCGCATCGGCAAGAATTTCCTTGTTCGTATATTCTAAAATGCTTCCCGTCGTTATCCCGCGCGCGAGCTTGGTTAAACGCACTTTTGAGTCGGCCAGCTGATTAGAAATATATAACGCCGTGCCGTCTCCTTCGACGGTCGGGTTGGTTGCCATGATGACTTCTTCAAAATTGCCGGCGCTGACTCGGTCGACGAGGGCTTCGATCGTCAGTTGGTCAGGGCCAATGTTTTCCAGCGGGGCCAATCGTCCCAACAGCACGTGGTAAAGGCCTTTGTAGGTTCCCGATTCTTCTAACGCCATCAAGTCACGCGGCTGTTGCACGATGCACAACGTCTTTTGGTCCCGTTGGGGATCGGAACAAATTCGACACTGTTGGGATTCGGCCAGATTATAACAAACACTGCAATAGCGCACGTTTTCCCGGACCGTGCGAATCGAATCGGCAAGGGCGAAGGCTTCTATTTCGGGGACCCGCAAAAGGTGATACGCCAAACGTTCCGCAGATTTTTTACCGATGCCCGGTAATCGAGAAAGTTGCTCGATCATGTGCGACACCGAATCGGAGAGTTCCATGGGTTAACCGTTTCCACCGCCTAAAAATTTCTTCATCATGTCTTCCATGTTATCCGGTAGCGGGAGATCCTCTGTGACGGTTTTCATCTCTTGGGCCCGCAACGCATTGGCTTTTTCGATGGCATCATTGATCGCAGCGGGCAGTAGATCTTTCGCCATCTCTAGGTCTTGGGATTGGGTGAGCGTATCGTCAAATTCGACGCGCAGAATCGCGCCCGATCCACTGGCATGGACGGTGACCATGCCGCCGCCGCTGGCCCCGGTGACTTGCATCGAATTCAATTTCTCCTGCATCGCCTCCATCTTGGGGCCCATTGTTTTGGCTTGATTGAGCAGAGAGGCGATATTGCCGAGTCCTTTAAACATAGGGGGTTCCTTGTCGTTGCTTAACGTTGATAGAAATCTGAAATTTCACAGTCGAACAAATCAATGGCTTCTTTCACAAAAACGTGTTCTTGTAGTTGTCTGATTTGCTGTACGCGACTGAGTTTAGGTTTTGTCTTCTTAGAAACCGCAGGTTGTTTTTTCGAGGCGATGAAGTCGATTCGAATCGCCCGGCCTGCGATCGCGCCGACCGCGCTTTCGATCTTCGCTTTGCGATCGGGCTTAGAGCACATCTTCATATTGTAAGCGTCAACCAAGGTAACGACCATTCGGTTGTCGACCCATTTTATCTGTTCAAAGTTCGCCGCCATGTCCGCCGTCATGTCGGTCAATTGAGTTAGCGCCTGTCTATAAATCGGAACCGGATCGTCCTTGACGGGGTTAACGCCGCGCGCCCCTGCACCACCCGTCTCACCCGCGTCATTGGGACTAGATCCTGTTGTTTTCAGGGCCGTAGGAGCTTCCGATTCATTGGGGGCACCGTGGTTATGATCGGTGCCTTGGTTGGGTTCGGGGACGATGCCTGATGAGGGCGGTTGGGCCAATGGGGCGATGGACGAAACAGGGGGAGGAACTTCTGACGAAACGGCAACTGGGGCGACCGAATCGACCACCGGCTGTCCTGTGTCGGTGCGGGTTGCTGAGGGATCACTGTTTTGTGATTTGCTGTTTTTTTGTGATTTGCTGTTTTTCAGTGGCCCATTTTGCAATTGGTCGCCGGGTAATAGACCAGCCTGAGGGACAACTGCACTCGCGCCGTTAACCGCGTTGCTGAGGTCAACCGCGTTATGATCATCGACAGCATCTACCGCGTTGGCAGCGTCACTTACTTGGGCTGGCTCTTTTTTTTTTGAGCTTTTTTTTCTCCCACTTGCGACGCGGCGCTTAAATTTCCAGCAGCCGAAAGGGCTTTGACCAGTGCTGAAATAGAATCGACGTGTTCCAGTCCGCAGGCGCGCACCGCAGCGACCTCTAGCAGCGTTCGGCTGTGGAGGCTGGTTTGCATGCGCACGATCGCATTATCGAAAACTTGAACGGTGGATAGAATCGTCTCAAGTCCTAACTGTTGCCCATGTTGTTCCAAAACTGGAATATCTGGACCGGCGCAATTGATCAGGGTGTCTTCATTACAGCCAACGCGCACCGCCATCATGTCGCGGAAGTATCCCAGTAATTGCCCGGCCAGTTGACCGGCGTTGACTCCTGAACTGAGATTCGCATGGATCAGCGCCAGCGTTCCGTTGGTGTCCTTGTTGACTATCGCGGCAGCGATTTCACCAACGCGTCCGATGTCGGTGGTACCCAAGAGCTGGTGGACTTCTTGGACCGTGATTTCGTCACCGCAAAACGAAAACAGTTGTTCCAACAACGACTGGCTGTCACGCATCGAACCGTTGGCCCGACGGGCCAGCAATTGCAGGGCTTCGGTGCTGGCCGAAACCCCTTCGGTGTCCGAGATTTCTTTTAATCGCAGCGCGATTTTATCGGTTTCCACCGGGGAAAAATCAAACCGTTGGCAACGCGATAAAACGGTGATCGGGATTTTTTGGGGATCGGTCGTGCAAAAAATAAATTTGACATGGCCCGGCGGTTCCTCAAGTGTCTTCAACAGTGCGTTGAAGGCCTGTTGAGTCAGCATATGGACTTCGTCAATGATGTAGATTTTAAAACGTGATCGACTGGGCCGGACGGCGACGTTGGATCGAAGTTGACGGATTTCGTCGATGCCGCGATTACTGGCTCCGTCAATTTCGAGAACATCAACGTCCTCACCAACTGAGATCGATTGGCAGGTGTCGCAATCGTTGCACGGTTCGGTAGTCGGGCCTTTTTCGCAGTTCAAACACTTGGCAAAAATCCGAGCCGAAGAAGTCTTCCCCACTCCCCGGGCGCCGGTAAAAAGATACGCGTGGCCGACCCGATTTTGGTTGATTGCGTTAGAAAGTGCGGTCGCAATGTGTCCCTGCCCGACTAATGATCCAAAAGACTGTGGGCGATAGCGTAACGCCACGACTTGGTAGCGATCATCTTGTGGCGGAGGAGCGTCGGGCGAATTCATGGTCAAATCGTGGGCGTAAAGTGCGTCGCAAAGCCAAAACCGAGAGTTTACTCGATGTTTGCCGGTTCGTAAAACCGTGGACTCTCGGCCCGTGCGACGATTTGCCCGTTGGTGAGAGATCTGGGACCGATTTTGTCGGTGCTTCACCCTGTCGGTAATATATGTGATACGCTGATCGTCAAAGCGCGTGCGGATTTTGCACTTCCATCGAGAATTAACTAAGGACGCTATAAAATGAAACGCAAAATATCAATCATGGCCATCGCAGCGCTGCTGTTGATGGCCCCGCTGGTTACCACCGGCCAAGACAGCTCACGCGGATCGAAAACTAAAGTAAAATCAGGATCGAGTTCTAAAACAATGACTGACCAAACGCCCACGCTAACCCAGCTACTCCAAGAAACAGCCGCCATGGGTGCGAAAAAGTTTCCGGCGGAAATGATAGCCAAAATGAAAAGAGGAGTGGAAGCGGCGCGCGAAGAAGGCGTCGAAAAAACGGCGAAAAAAGTCGGTGATGTCGCGCCCGATGCGACCATGACCAACTTCAACGGCCAATCGGTGCGGTTGAGCGATTTATGGAAGCAGGGTCCGATTGTGTTAATGTGGTATCGTGGCGGTTGGTGACCGTACTGCAACCTGCAGTTGCAGGCCGTCGATGCGAAGCTGAAAGAGATTCAGGGCGCTGGAGCACAATTGGTCGTACTTAGCCCCGAGATTGCGGAAAAGGCAAAAGAAACTGCTGAAAAAAACAAAAGCACTTTTGCCACGCTCCAGGACATCAACAACAAAGTCGCCCGTGATTATGGATTAGTGTTCCAATTACACGAAGGCATTGTGCCGCTGTATCGAGACATGCTGAAGATGAACGAGTTCAACGGCAACGACGATATGGAACTGCCGCTGGCGGCGACCTACATAATCGACCGGCAGGGAACCATTCAGTATGCGTTTATCGATGCGGATTATACCAAACGCCCCGAACCGAGTGACGTTGTCGCGGCGGTCAAAGCGATCGCGGGTAAGGAATGAACGATTCGGCTAAAGACGGAAGCGGCCAACGGGTGACCTAGCCGTTGTTGGATGCGGCCGATGGAATTGATTCTCCGACGGTGCTGAGCGTTTTTGCTTGGCACCGTTTTATTTTTTGGCAGTTCTCACAATTAAGACGTGACTTGGTCGATCCCCGATTATTCAATTGGCACAAATCGACTAAGATAGCCCGTTTGTGTTTCCGCTCGATTCTTCAAATTCGGTTTTTGGATGAAGCAACAGACGATCCTGACTCATCAATTCCCCAACGGACTAACCTTAATCGGTCAACCGATGCAGTGGCTGCAATCGGCCGCCTTTGCGCTGTCGGTCCCTGCGGGCAGTCGCTACGACGATCCCACCAAAATTGGCACCGCTAATTTTCTATGTGAGATGGTTCAACGCGGTTGTGGTGACTATCACAGTCGCGCATTTGTCGAAGCACTGCAGATGCTGGGTGTGGATTTTTCGTCATCCGCCGGAAACTATCATACGCACTATGGCGGCGCGATGATCGCCAGCGAACTGCTGCCGGCGCTCAGGATTACGGCCGATGTGCTGCGGCGTCCGCATATTCCGGCCAATCAATTAGAAGAAGGACGTTTGGTGTGCCTGCAGGAAATTGCGGCCACCGCTGATGATCTGCCGCAACAAGCCATGAACCGCATGAAGCTCCGGTTTTATGGAGATCCTGACGGGCGCGACAGCGATGGAACAATCGAATCGATTAAAAAGATTTCGATCGACGATTTGCAAAAATTCCATCAGCGATACTATCAGCCCACCGGGATGACGATCGCTGTGGCGGGGCAATTTGATTTCGATGCCGTCGTCGAAGAAGTTGGAAATTTGTTCGACGACTGGCAGCGCCAACCGTTGGCTGAAGTGGTGCCCGTTGCCCCCGAATATGGTGTCGAACATATCCCGTTTGAAAGCGAACAAACTCATATCGTTGTTGGATTTAAGGGGTGTACCTATTCCGATGAAAATTATTACCTCAATCGATGTGCGGTCGGGGTGTTAAGCGACGGAATGAGTTCACGTTTGTTCACCGAAGTCCGTGAGAAACGTGGGCTGTGCTACACCGTTTTTGCGTCCAACCACAGCGTCAAGGACGCCGCAGGGGTGTTCTGTTACAGCGGCACCACCGCCGCGCGAGCCCAAGAGACGTTGGACGTGATCTTGGAACAGCTGCATGAACTCAGTCGTGGAGTCACCGAAGCGGAACTCGAGCGATTAAAAATCCAGATTCGTAGCGGTTTGGTCGCTCAACAGGAATCCTGTCGAGCCCGTGCTAATGCGATCAATAGCAATTGGTTTCACTTGGGGCGCGTCCGCACTTTGGATGAAATTTTGGAGAACATCAATGCCATGACGGTCGCGAAAGTCAACGACTACCTAAATGCTCACCCGCCAGCAGACTTTTCTCTGGTGACCTTAGGCAGCACAGCATTGCAACTCAGCGATGCCAAACCTGTTTAGTGTTCGTAAAAACCGAAATCGTGTTTTTTGCGATTCTCAAGTCATTTCAACCCGTTTTCGAGTCGTTGTTCGCTCTTCGCCGTCAATCGCTGCTTCACGCTAACCACCATCTACTTCAATGAACTACCGCACTCATACTCTCGATAATGGCCTCCAGATATTGGCCCAATGCAACGAACAGGCTCACACGTCGGCGTTTGGTTTTTTTGTCCGCGCGGGGGCGCGTGACGAAACGGCCGCCATCAGTGGGGTCAGTCATTTTCTCGAACACATGGTGTTCAAGGGAACCCCCAATCGTTCCGCCGCCGAGGTCAATTTACAGCTCGATGAGATGGGGTCCCACAGTAACGCGCGCACCGGCGAAGAGAGCACGATTTATCATGCTGCGGTGCTGCCCGAGTTCCAGACCCGAGTGGTCGAACTTTTGACCGATATCATGCGGCCGAGCCTTCGTTTAGAAGATTTCGAGACTGAGAAAAAAGTCATCGTTGAAGAGATCATGATGTACGCCGACCAACCTCCTTACGGCGGGTATGAAAAAATTATGGAGTCATTCTTCGGTGATCACCCGTTGGGCCAGAGCGTATTGGGAACGGTTGAATCGGTGACCCATCTGACGCCCGATTCAATGCGTGAATACTTTCGCACTCGTTATAGCCCTTCGAATATGGCGTTCGCAGCATCGGGGAAAATTGATTTCGACGCGCTGGTCACCACCGTCGAACAGCAGTGCGGGAACTGGGATCGTTTCGAAACCGCGCGGGAACCGGTCACTCCCGATTACAATAGTGGTTTCACCACGATCCATAACCCCAACGCCAACCAGCAGTACATTTTGCAACTGGCCCCCGGAGCGTCGATCGAAAGCGATGATCGGTTTGCGGCGCGGGTGGCGGCAACGATCCTTGGCGATGACGCGGGAAGTCGATTCTATTGGGAGTTTCTGGACTCCGGTTTGGCGGAATCGGCTGGCGTGGGGGCCAATGAGTATCAGGGCTGCGGAAGTATTATGACAGTCGTATGTTGCGATCCCGAGGAAGCCCAAAATAATCTCGCTCGAATCAAAAACGTGCTCAGCCGCGCCGTGGACCAAGGCGTGACCGAAAAGGAACTGGTGATGGCGAAGAAGAAAATCGCATCCCACATCCTTTTAGCCAGCGAGAGAACCGAAACGCGCATGTTCTCAGTCGGTACCCAGTGGCTTAATCGGCAAAGCTTCCGGACACCTGAGCAAATCGCGGCCGTTTATCAAGACGTAACTCTCGATCAAGTCAACGCGGCGTTGAAACAGTACCCGATGGAAGATCCCATGACTGTGGTAGTCGGCCCTAGAAATGATCTTGTACCGGCGTAACTAACGGATCAACAAAACGTATGCAGACGCGATGATTACTGAGAAAATTAAATAGACACTATCGCAACGGCAGGTCGAGTCGTTTGTTGGTGTTGATTCACGCTTGAAGAACAAGCCAAAGTCGAAATGTATTTTGGTGGAATTGACTCGCACGTTGATATACAGATAGTCTATACAGAGGCAGTGAAGCGTACAGAGGCAGTGAAGCGATCGCCGCCCAAGCCCTTGCCAATGGGGCCGCCAGTTTCGTCCCCAAGACCGATCTTGCCGAAAGTTTGAGCGAAACGGTCATGCACCTTTTGGCGATTGCGCGAACCGATAATAGCTACCAGAAGTTGCTCGAGTGTACCGTCAAATCTGAATTCGAATTTGATTTAATTTCCGATCTCGACATCATTCAACCCTTAATTGACATGATGCAACAGGTGGCCGTTGGTCAAGGAGCGCTTGACAGCAAGACGCAAGTTCAGGTCGGTGTTGCTCTTGAGAACGCTTTGACAAACGCGATGTTCCGAGGCAATTTGGAAATGGGGCGCGACGCGTTTCCGGTCATCAGTCCGGCGGCAATCGTGCAACATTTATCCACGCAAACCTGCCCCGATCGAAAAGTTTCGATACGTGCGTTGATCACACCGCAATCCGTTGAATTCACCATTGGCGATCAAGGGCCCGGATTTGATACTGCGACCGTGCCCGAAGTTACTGATCCTGAAAGCTACCGAGATGGCGTCGGACGCGGATTGGTTTTGATCCAGGCGTTAATGGACAAAGTCGAATTCAACGCTAACGGCAATCGGATCTTCATGGCTAAATACCGCAAGTGACCTTGAATCGTGCAACGAGAAAACCAGAGGGTAAAATTCTGGTTTATGTTTTGGATAATCGTTTTGCCGTCTTGAAAACGCTGTCCAACATTTTCTCGGTCAGCCGTCCGGTAAACGTGTTTTGCTGACTCGGATGATAGCTACCGAGCATCCAGCGACCGTCGGTGAGTTTCACTTTTGCACCATGACCAAATTTGGGGCGCGGAGAAGGGGCGATCACCCAATCGCGCTCAATCGTGTGCTTCAGCGTCGCCCGCCACGCTAATCCGCCCAACGTGATCAAGACTCTGGGTTGGTAGACATCAATCGCCCGATCGAGAAACGTCGCGCACGTGTTGATTTCTTCGGTGGTGGGTTTGTTGTCCGGCGGCGCACAGCAGCAAACCGCCGTGATCGCACACCCGATCAATTTAGTACCGTCGAAACGGTCAATCGACACTCCTTGGTTGGCCAGTTTGGATTTATGCAAGGCGCGGTAAAGCCAATCTCCGCTGCGGTCACCGGTGAACATCCGACCGGTGCGGTTGGCTCCGTGAGCGCCCGGGGCGAGCCCCACGATCAAAATTTCGGCTGGTGCGTCACCGAAATTAGGCACCGGTTTGCCCCAATAGTCGTCGTCGCGATAGGCGGCACGTTTATCGATCGCGACTTGGTTGCAGTGCTTAATGAGACGCGGGCAGCGCGTGCAGGTTTCGATCTCAAGGTTGAGTTGTTTTAGCGGGCGATTCAATGTTAGGCTTTGAGGTGGTTTGAGTTGATTCGAGGTCAAACGTCTACTTTTTCTTTCACGGAGTCCAAAATTTCCAGCAGGACTTGGTCAGCGCTGATCGATTCGGCTTGGGCTTCGAAATTCAACACGACCCGATGCCGCATCGCGGGCAGATAAACTCCGCGGATATCTTCGAAGCTCACGTTGAACCGGCCTTCTAAAAGCGCTCGGACTTTTGCGGCTAAAGCAATCGCCTGGGCCCCCCGAGGGCTCGCTCCCCAACGTAAATACTGATTGGTGATGTCGGTGGCGTGCGCGCCTTGGGGATGGGTGGCGATCACCAGCCGTACGATGTAATCGCGCAGGTGTTCGGCGAGAATGACTTCCCGAACCATTTTTTGCCATTTCAAAATCTCATCACCGTCCATAATCGGGTTGATTTCGGCAGCCCCCCCCTGGGTAGTGCGTTCTAAAATTTCAGACAGTTCTTTTCGATTGGAATAACCCACGATCAGTTTGAACAGGAAACGATCCAATTGGGCTTCCGGCAGCGGATAGGTTCCTTCTTGTTCGATCGGGTTTTGGGTGGCCAGAACAAAGAATGGACGTTTCAGCCGATACGTTTCGCCGCCGACGGTAACGGTGCCTTCCTGCATCGTTTCGAGCATCGCAGATTGTGTTTTGGGGGTGGCGCGGTTGACCTCATCGGCCAAGCAAATTTGCGTAAAGATTGGTCCTTTTTGGAACTGAAACGAGCGTTTGCCGTCCAGCGTTTCGGTGACCATATTAGTGCCCAGGATATCTGCCGGCATAAGGTCGGGCGTAAATTGGATGCGGTTGGAATCCAACGACAGTACCTCCGAAAGCGTGGACACCAACAACGTCTTGCCTAACCCCGGTGCGCCTTCCAACAGACAGTGACCGCCGATCATCAAACACGTCAATACGCCGTGAACGATATCATCGTGGCCGACGATGACCTTGCCGACTTCGTCTTTGACTTGATGGTAACGCTGGCAAAACTCTTGGGCTTGTTTTTGAAACGAGTCGACGTTGCTCATGGAGTTTTGCGGCTTTCGATTGGAGGTGATGGGGGCCCGGGGAGCGCGATGAACTCGGCAAACCAATTCACTGTTTTACCAAACATTTCAGCTAGAGTCTTGACCTTTGCGGGCCTTCTTTTTCGCATCCAACAGGCGTTGGGTGAAGGAGGATTCGTCTTCCTGTTGAGGAGGGCGATCGATCTTGGGGAGCGCCGCAGGCGTTTTCTCGATCTCGCTGGCGATGATGTCTTCGAGTTGTTGTTTTCCGCTGGAGGACGCGGAGGGGTTGTCAGGGGTAAATTTAACAGCGGCGCGTTTGGATTGAATGTCTTTTTCGATTTCGTTTTTGCGCGATTGCAATTTTGCAATACTGGTAGTGGTGGTTTCGTTTTCACGGCGGGAAAATCGCGCGGTGAACCAACGCCAACTTTGGCCAATCCAATCGAATGAAATCGCAACTCGCCGCACCAAAACGTCAGCGCAAAACACCACCCCACACAGCGTCACCAGCAACGGCCAGATGTCTTGGATGCTGATCGCCGATGTCAACGTTGGCCGGAATGTGTTGAACGCCAGCAGTTCGTCCATCGACGCTTTGTTCAGCGATACGTCGGTGACCTTTCCTGTTTCACCCCCACGTGGTTCAAAGGCGGCTAAGGATTCCAACATCGCGTAGTTAGATTCACGGTCGGAGTATTCCTTGGAGTGCGGCACACTGAGCCCGGTCATCAGACGCTGGTAACCTTTTCCCGGGAAGATCGTAAACAACCAATTCCCCTTGCCTTCGATCTCCTGATTGGCTACGTATCGACCGGGGCCAACCTGTTTGAAGTCCAAATCGACCGAATCGGTGCCCCCCAAACCGGAGCCATAAATATCTAAAAAGTTCAAGAATTCATCGTCTTCATCAAGCGCCGTGACAGTGATCCGAACTTTCCCGTTTCGCACCTCAGAGGCAACGGTAAAGTTGCCTTTTTCGGTGATCGGCCGCATCGAATAACGTACCATCTGAGAAAACAATTTTTGATACTGCGGCGTCGCGGCCCATTGTTTGGTCCAACGGTCACCAGCGTCGCTGGTGAAGCAAACGGTTCGGCCGTTACCGTACCGCCACGTCGCCAGCAAAGTGCGATTGTCTTCGGTGCCGGCTTGCGTCGGCCGGTCTGCTAAAGCTAGGCGTTCGACTAAACCACTGGATTTGATCGTGGTCATCACGTAGCCTAAAAACGGTGGCAGTTTCGTAAGATCAATCCCTTTGATAATTTCGTGATCCGCATAGGCCGAAGAAGCGGTTACGCCGATGCCCTGTTGAGATTCGAAGATAACCGGTTTGGCAACCCGCCGGGCTTCGCGCTGATAAATACGCGGCAGCGCCGAAGGTTTTTTTACGACGTAATACTTGCCGCCGGTAACCTTCGAGATTTTCTTCAACGTCGCGCTGGCCGCCGGGCCGTGGGTGCCGATCGCGCAGGTGCTGATTTTGATTTTGCGTTTGGCGAAATCGTTCAGCAATTTATTGGTCGGTGCGGTCGGGTCGCCGTCGCTGATGATGATGACGTGTTTCATCGAGGCGTCGACTTTATCAAGTCCGGCCAAAATAGTTCGCATCGGTGCATTGAAGTCCATCATGTCGCCGGTGTTCATGCGACTGACTAAACCTAACATTTTTTTTCGGTTGCCAAAGACGCGATCAACTCCGCCATTGATCCGGTCAAACTTCCACAGCCAACGTGGTTGGGCGTTGTAGTCGGACCAATCAATAACGCCACAATAATCCATCGGTCCCAGCACTTTGATCGCTTCTTCGGCGACTTTAATCTGCCAGTGGTTGCCGTTTGCCATCTCACAGCCGTGCATCACCATCGCCAACGCGCCCACCGCCGCGACTTTACTGTTTTTGATTTGGAAGTCGACAGGCATCGCCTTTTCCAGCAACGAATTGGACCAACCTCCTGCCCCGAATGAACGATCGCCACCGATCATCACGATGCCACAACCGAAATGTTCGCAGTTATCGACCAGCATTTTGATTTGAGCATCTGAAAACGCATCGACATCGGATTCGTTATTGCCTTCGTCCGACGCGCGGGCCACGTTGGCCAAAATCACACTGTCGTATTGAAGTAAATCGGCAGAAGATTGGTAGGCGGTGCTGGACTGCGCGACGACGACTTCAATTTCACTGGCGGTAAGTCGGTCGACCAAGTAATCCGCTTCGTTGGGTGTGGAAGCATCTTTGATCAATAAGACTTTGCCTTTGCCACGCACATGGGTAAAGGCGGACGCGGTGTTGTTTTCGCTGATCACGTCGGCTGAAACGTTATCCGGTTCAAACTCCGCGGTCAACGAATACATTGCCGATCGTTGAAGTTTGTGTTGAAAGGAAAAGATATTTTTGCCCGGCTGCAGGGTCACCGTTTGTTTCAGCAATCCGTCTTTTGAGTTGCGGCTGATGATGTTATTGGTGATGGAAAGTTCGCCGGTGACTTCGCCCGTGGGATTTTCCTGCGACGGTTGCGTTTTATTGGTAAGTGCGACGCGGATTTCGAAGTCTTGGCCTTTGCGAATGTTCGATGGGATGTCGACTTTATCTACCGCCACGTCCTGCGAGGCCAGCAATTTGACAGGAACCACATCGATTCCGATGCCCTGTTGGGCCATCGATTGGGCGATGCCCAGTGCGTCACCGATATTCTGGTTGCCGTCGGAGACGATTACGACTCTCCGCGCGGTGCCTTCTGGGAAAGCTGATTGGGCGATCTTGAGGGCCGATTCGATCGACGTACCGCCGGTGTTGATTTGGTTGGCCGAATCGATACGACTGGAAAACGGAAGTTTACCGGCGAAAGGGGCGGCTTCGATTTTCGCGTTGGCACCGAACGCGATCACGCCAGCTTTGTCATGTTCGCGCCGGTGCATTTCGGATTGACGAAACGCATACTCCAGCATCAGGCGTTTGTCTGACGCCGAAACGCTGTCACTCTGATCCAATAGGTACAGCACCGTCAACGCATCGGTTTTCAACCGCCATTGCATTTGAGACAGGGCGGCGATCACCAACCCCAAAACAAACGTTCGCAACAGCAAAGAGAAAACCCTTCGCCACGGCCCCAGTCCAGCAAGACTATTGAAGCTGAAGTACCAGGTCAACGGGATGATCAGCAGCAACCACAAAAATTCCGGCCGGTCAAATCCAATTATGAAACCCAAATCCATAAACACTCAGCGTTTCGTTTGATAGAAAGCAATTAACGACGTGTGGTTGCTGTAGGGAATTGAGTATAGCAATGTCGCACGCCTTTTGCGTCGCTGGTGGGGATTCCAATTGGGAAGTTTAAATCGAGAACGCACGCCTTCGGCAAAATTGACAGACCTGCGGTGGAAAGTTTTAGGGTCGCGCAGCAGCGCCGGCGCTGACCGCGGGGAGGTCTTTTAAGCCGCCCACAGCGGGCTGATTCTTCGGCCGTTGAGCCTTTTCAAGTGCCCGATCGTTGGCGTAGCTGTCCCACGGCCCCTCGGTCAATCGGATGTTGTACTGCGACAAGAGGTCTCCCGAGACGTACGTATAGTTCAATAGGGCTTGGTTGTAGTCGGCCACAGCGCGATGGACGGCGCTTTCCGCGGTTGCCGTGCGCGACTGAGCGTCAAGCAGAAAAAACACTTGGTCCTGACCTTCTTCGACCCGTTTACGTTTGGGTTCGAGTTCGTCAAATGCGGCCACGCGCGCGTTGAAATTTGTTTTCATCGTTTCCAGTGCCCGGTCAACCTCCGTATAAGCGGCATTGAGGTCGTGCAAAATTTGACGTTGCTGTTCTTTTAGAATCGCTCTCTCTCTTGCCAAGGCGAGTTCGGCGTTGCGGATCGCGAGATGACTGGCGCGGTTACCGATCGCTCCGCCAAGTTCAACGCCCAACTGCCAGTCGTCTAAATTTCCTTCGAACAGTTCGCTGACCGCGCTGCCGTTGGGGCGGCCACGCGATCCCAATAGATTGTCGCCAAATCCGCGGAACCCGTACTGGCCAACGACATCGAAACGCCATTTGTTTAATTGCTTTGAGGCCAACAATTCCAGTTCGCGTTGGCTGACCGCCCATTGCTGCCGGCGAATTTCGACGCGCGACCGCAGGGCTGAGGATTGGGATTGGGCCCAATCAAACGCCACCGGAGCCAGTGCCGGTTCGGTGACCGGGCGAATCAATCGTCCGTCGGCAGCAGCCACCCCCATCAAACGCCGCAAATTCCGCTGAGCCCCAAGCACGCCCGGTGGTCCATTGAGGGTGCCGGCGAGTGCGTTTTTGGCTTGGACGTCGAACGCAAAGTATTGCTGCCGCGCTTGAGCTTCGTCGTCGGGGCGTTCCAACCCGTTATCGAATCGCAGCTTGCGATTTTCCCAAGTCTCCCGCGCCGATTCTCTGGCAGCTAATTTGGTGTCTAAATCACGGTAGGCGAAGTAGAGCTCCCAGTACGCCTGTTCGACATCGCGCACTAAGTCGCGGACCGAAATCTCGAAGTCAGCCAGTGAGATGTCGCTGCGGATGCGACGAATCAACACGCCATCGTATTGACCGGGCAACGCATTGGGCCCTGCGATTCGATTGATCGCCGTGCCACGGCCACGCAATAGGGGTTGGCGTACTTCAATCTGATTAAGGACATCGAAGGTCGAACCAAATAAGTTCGCCGGTGACGAGTTCCGATCGTAAGCGGTAAAGTTTCGGATCGCGAAAGACGTTCCCGCGGCTGTTTGTTTTGTCAGTTGCGTGTTGAAGTTCGAGGTATTGCTGGTTAACTGCGGCGTTCCACCACCGAAGAAAAGGTTGTTGAATTCACGCTCGCTGCGGTTGTAGAAAAAACTCGAGGTGAGCTGGACATCAAAAGCCGATAGCGCGTTTTCGACGCTTGCGGCGCTGGTTTCTTGGATGGCTTGGTCGAATAACGTACTGACGCCTTGAGGGGCGTTAACCACCACGCCGCCCAATTTCTGCAGGACTTTACTATTGGCCAACGCGGTTTCTACACACTGATCAATTGTAAGTTCCCAAGGCTTTTGTTCTTGATAGTTTCCAATCGTTAACGGAACACCGGTCAGCAAGTCGTCGATAGAGGTGGTGGCGTCGTTGGCAATCTCGGGGGTTTCGATCTGCTGAAGGAAGCTTTGCACTGGCGTTTCGGTCACGTGATCGAAGTTCAGGTTGGACTTCGCTGAAGCCGCACATCCCACCAAAGTTGCTAACGATAAAAACAAGAGAACATAGGCCTGCCAGCGCCGGCGGCGAGACGTCCGATTGTTTTTGATGGTTTGCAGAGTCATATTGGGTCACTGAATGGGTGCAGAGGTTTAGCTTTATCATCGGCCCCGACAATTGGCATCACCAAGATTACCCTTCCTTCCAGCAGCCCCACCGCGACCCGACCAAGCTTCGCAGGCGGCAAGGTTTGACACGAAAGCGGGGCTGTTTCTCGCCTGTGCAATTTTGGAAGGAGCGCAGCTTCATCGGACACTGTTTTTGACAGATTCTGCGTCAAACGCGTGCTGCATTTTTCCAAGCCAAGTCCGATTTTGCTTACAATTAGCGTTCGTAACTGTCCCGCTTTGAATACCCCACTGAAATAACTATTTATGGCCAAATTAGCGACCTTCCAAGAAGATATCGATTTCTTAAAAAAGTTTCACGAAGTAGATGTACTGGAAAACCATGAAGGAGCGCGCGTCGTCTGCATCGCGGCGCTACAGGGGAGGACGATGACCTCCACCGCAACCGGCGACAGTGGTCGAAGCAACGGTTACATCAACTACAGCGCGTTTGAAAAAGGGATGGTCGATCCGCAAATCAACCTTTTTGGTGGCGAAGATCGGATTTGGATTTCGCCTGAAGGTGGACAGTTTTCGGTGTTTTTCGATCCTGAGGTCGAAATGTCGTTTGCCAACTGGCGGACGCCGCCGTGCATCGATTCTGAAGGTTTTGAAAGGGTTGGTCGCACCGCGCGTTCTTTGACCTATCAGAAAACAGCATCGGTCACCAATATGAGCGGGTTTACGTTTGATTTTGAAATTCAGCGGCGCGTTGAACTGAGGAGCCGATCGGAAATCGAAAAAACCTTCGACGTGTCCCTTGGGGAAGATGTCGAAGCGGTCTCCCATGAAGCATTCAACACAATCACCAATACCGGGCAATCGCCGTGGGTGGCCGAAACGGGATTGATCGGCCTATGGTCCTTGTGCATGAATCCGCCAGCGGACGATGCGGTTATGGTGATCCCCTATAAACCGGGGGACGCATCGGAACTGGGAAAGATCGTAACAGCCGATTATTTTGGAAAACTTGCAGACGATCGGTTGGTTATATGTGAGGAAGATCATTTGATCTTCCTGCGTGGCGATGGAAACTTCCGCAGTAAGTTGGGCCTATCGTTCGGACGATCACGTTCGCCAATCGGAAGCTGGAATCGTTCGACCGGAACATTGACAATCGTCGAATTTAATTTACCCCAGACCGCTCCCAATGGTTACACCAATAATCTTTGGGAGTTTCAAGACCACCCCTTTGCCGGCGACGTGATCAATGCCTACAACGATGGCCCTAACGATTCGGGGGGGAAATTAGGCGGATTTTTTGAGTTGGAAACCATCAGCCCGGCGCTGGCGCTCCAACCCGAGGAAAGCTTTACTCATGCCCCCCGCACGACGCGCCTATCGGGCAATCGTGATGGGCTTGAGAAAATCTCGGTTGCCGTTTTCGGAGTCTCACTTTCAAAAATCGAATCCGCTCTCAAGCCGCTTGGGGAATGCACCTGAAAAACAGGACCGACTACCGACTACCGCCCGCCGCTACCGCCTACTGAAGAAATCCAATACCACACCCCTCTCACTTAATCTACTTGACAATTTAATGGCTCAATCCATGCGGACGATTACATTTTTTTGCTTTGTGTTGTTGTTGGTGCAAGTCGGACGGGCGGAGGAAAAACCGCGCGACGTAAATCCCGGCGACGTTAAAAAACCAAACATCCTCTACATCATGTCCGACGACCATACTTCAACGGGAATCGGATGTTATGGCGGTCGCCTGGCTTACTTGAATCCGACGCCCAACATCGATCGTTTGGCCGCCCAAGGCGTAAGATTAGCCAACTGTTTTTGCACCAACAGTATCTGCACCCCCAGCCGCGCGACGATCCTCAGCGGACAGTACTCGCACGTCAACGGCGTCACGACACTGATCCAACCGCTTGATGTTCGCAAACATACGGTGCCAAGGCTGATTAAAAAAGCAGGTTACGAAACGGCGATGGTCGGAAAATGGCATTTAAAAGTCGAACCCGAACTGTTTGATTTTTATACCGTGTTGCCGGGCCAAGGTTGGTACCACAATCCTGAGTTCCGAGTCCGTGGTCCCAAACCGTGGCCCCAAAACACGATCCGCGTCAACAAACATTCGTCCGATGCGATTACCGACATTTCATTGAAGTGGCTGCGAAAACGCGCACAAAAAGACAAACCGTTTTTTTTGATGCACCACTTTAAAGCACCTCATGACGATTTTGAAAATGCAGAGCGTTACGATTTTCTTTATGAAAACGAAACCATCCCCGAACCCGATAGCTTGCGCAACCGGGGCCACCATGGCCCTCAAGACGCTGAGATCTACGGGACCAGTGTGTCCAAACGCAACAAACGGCGCAACATGGGAATGCACATGTTTGTCGAACCCGAATTGGATGATCAGCAATATACCACCGTATCTTACCAACGCTACATCAAGAAATTCCTGCGCACCGTCAAAGGCGTCGATGACAACGTCGGACGGTTGCTGGATTATTTGGAATCGACAGGAGAGTTAGACAACACGATCATCATTTACACCGCCGATCAGGGGTTCATGCTGGGCGAACACGACTATATCGATAAACGTTGGATGTACGAAGAGTCACTACGGATGCCGTTTTTGGTGCGTTACCCGGCGTGTTTTAAATCAGGGATCGTGAATCACGACATCATCAACAACGTGGACTTTTGCCCGACGTTGCTAGAGTTAGCTGGAGCCGACCACTTGGTCGATGAACTGGAGCCCGACCAAGCGCTACAAGGACGCAGTTTTGTCGCCAATCTCAGCGGCAACACTCCCCAAGATTGGCCCAAGAGTTCTTATTATCGATACTGGATGCATATGGCGCATCACGACAATCCCGCCCATTTCGGAATCCGCAACGAGCAGTACAAGCTGATTTTCTTTTACGGCCGGAAGTTAGATGATTCCGCGTTTTACAATCCCGATCTGGTCAGCAACACCGAACCTTTTTGGGAGTTGTACGACATTAAAAACGACCCCGAAGAGATGGTCAATCTAATTGACAATCCCGCCTACAAGGAAACGTTCAATCAACTGAAAACTGAATTGTACGAGGCGCGCGTCAAAGCCGGCGATACCGACGAAGCCTATCCCGACGTAAAAAAGCTGTTTGAAACGGTAGTCCCTCCAGCGATGAAGTAAGCGTTGGGGAATTGGGAATAATGGCATGGTTCGGTCGCAACTACGGCAGGGCCGTCCACCGCTGAAACGCTTTTGCATCGTCGAAAATCTTTTGCGTCGTGGTACAGCGCGTTTCTTTTAATGCCTCTTCCAAGAAAGAACTTAGGATCTCCAAAGCAGCCGATGGTTTGTCAGATTCCATAACGGTAGTGGTTTGTCAGAGTAAAACATCAGTTGGCCAATGGCCCAATCTAGCTACTCTAAAATCACGTGACTTTGAAAGCAGCAGCCCTCCAATTCTCTGCGAATCCTCCACAAACAGATGGGCAGCAACCATTGCCAAGTCGCTGTTTCAGCCACTTCGACGACAGTACCAGAGGCGGGTAGGGGAAAAGCTTCCTCATCACACGCGCGAAATCTGCAATGCGTGCCGATCCAGTGAACGGCGATCCAGTGAACGGCGATTCCAATCCATCTTTCTTCGCAATCCAATCTCTACCTGCGGTGGCCCCAATCCTGCACAATCTCGCTACGCTATAATTATGCGTTGCCAAAAAACGAACCCCTTTCAGTCCCGGAAGCCCTAACAACTTCCTAGCGCAGCAAAAAACCCGCCTTAGGTAAAGCGGGTTTCGAGTTTCAATTGGCGTCGACTTTGATCAGGATGGGGAGACCGACTGCGCGTCCTTGAATGGCCAATCAAAACTAAAAACGTAGGGGGCTTTAGTTTCCAATCAGCGGCGGCAATTCGACATTGTCGCTCACGCCATCAAAAAACTGGTTTTCGTTCAAACTGTTTAACGGAGTTGCGTTTTGGTCAAAACTTGGGTAGTAGTTAGCCGCAGGTTGGGAAACGACTGGCCCGGGAACGGACCTTGAAATCACCGGCGATGTGGCGCCAAAGCAATTTCCGCCTTCGCAATTCGCTCCCAGTCCACTGTCAATCGAAATCTGTCCGGCAGGAACATTACAAGAATCGCAGGCGTCACCACGCAGCCACTGCCGTACAGGACCGTCTTGCAAAAAGTTTGAGGGCAGAACATTGCCACCAAACAGTCCGTTACCAGCAGCGCCGCAGCAATCTCTACCGGCACCAATAAGGCCGCCGCGTAAAAAACCGTTAGAACAGCCACTGGTAGCTAAAAGTAGACCAAAAATGGCTGCGATTAAGATGATGCGTTTCATTGAATCCTTCCTTAAGGAGTCGGGGCTCGATGTCAAATTGGTTTGACCGAATTTTTTTGTTATGCGATTTTTTACCAAGACTGTGGGGTCTAAAAACGTACATCACACTTAAGCCCTCGCAACTTAATGTTTGTATTTTTTTCAAAATTGGGCCCTTTGCCGACGCGCACGTAATCAGCGGTTACTCTTAAACGTCTGACGAAGGAACGAACAAAGACGCCGATAGCGCAGCAACCGATCGTTCCCAGTGTTACCAACAACCGGTTCATACTCAAACCGGCGATCTCGCAATAGTGAATTTTTCGTTAACCGTAAACTGTGTCCGTGAAGCAAAATTTCGTCGCCTGAGTCGTCGATAACTTTAACTTTCAGCCTTTGATTCCGCTTGTGAAACGCCCCTGTGGACCCCGAAGGTAACTTCATGGACCGAGCGTAGACCAGTGGATTGGCCTTCAATGCCCCGATGTAAATTAATAAATTTGGAACGTTCGAAGTGTTGCGCTAAATGGGTGTCTGTTGTTGGTCTGGTAATTACGGGTTTTCTCTGTTTCCAATCAGACCGCGCCGATGGACAGATACGCGTACGCTCAATCGAACCGACGTTAAATTCGTCGCCAGATGTGGCTTCGATTTCCCCTGCAGTTTCAGTGATCGACGCCTCCTCCGCGACTGAAGCTTTACCCTTTGAATCTCAGACAGCCCCCTGTTTTGAATTTCCGGTGGGGTTGTCCGTCCCCTTTTCAAGCCCACACATTAAAATTGCCACCGCCGCCACCTCTGCCGCGACTGAAATCATTGCATGCCAGGGGCAACCCGGTCATCAAAACATCTTATTGCGAAAAAACGTATTGGGTTGCAAGGCCTGTTACACGATACCGTCGCGGGACGAAATTTGGATTGTGTCGGTGCGTGACTGTGTCCCGGACCCTGAAAACGTGGCGTTATTCAAGGTACTGAAACTAGAAAGCAACCGCTGGAAATCCACCACGCTCAGCGCATTGACGACGGCCCATCAATGTGACACTCAACGGGCAACGATGATGTACGTTCATGGTAACCAAACCAATTACGAGTACGCCATTGCACGCGGTTTTCAATTTTACAATAACCTCTTCGTCGACTACGACGGTCCAAGAGCTCCATTGCGACTGGTCCTTTGGGTGTGGAAAAGCGAACGTGAACTGCCTCGCCTGTACCCGGATTATTTAATTAAATCGGAAAGGGCTGTCTTAATGGGGAAGACGCTTACCAAAACACTCCAGGCCATGGGGAATCGCAAACTGGCAGTGGTTGGCTTCAGCTTAGGAGCTCAGGTGGTTATGTCATCCTTAGAGCAACTCGAACCGAACTGTCAATCCGCTTCATTGTCATCCGCGCGTGACCAATATCAAATCGCCTTAATTGCACCCGCGACCGACCCGGCTTATGTCTGCGACGTTATCGATCGCAACGTCGAAACTTCAATTGTAGAAAAAAGCACCGTCATCGTGAATTCCGACGACCGCGCTGTGAAAGCGATGCGTGTCGTGGTACGTCGCGAATGCCCTGAAGCGCGCGACCGGTTCTCCAAACTCGCGCGCTGCCGTCGGCTTCCGTTAGGACCAATCGAATTCTTCGAAGTGTCGCAGGAGATCAGCCGAAAACACGCCATCGAACGTTATACGAAAGCACCAACCGTTCAACGGGCGATGAACCGAGTGCTCAACCGAGTCGCCGCCAAGGTCTATTAACCCTGTTCCAGCGCAGGCCGGTCCAAGAAAAATTTGCGGTGACAGTCCTGTAGAGGCGAAAACTGCAAAATGCGTGCTTGAAAATCTGAAGAAGCGTTCTTTCGAACAAGCAAAATTCGCACACGCCCTCAGTAGCCAGACCGGCGACTGGACACTGTTCAGCCGCTTTTCCCAGATGCCGCGAAAAAGCCAATGCGCGTCGCCATTGGTTCAAAAAGCCCAAAGCCCAGCGGCATCGGGAAACCGGGTTTGAAGTCCCTCTAACATTTTCTGTGCCGCCTAGCGATCGGTAATCTCGAAACACGACACGTGAACGAGAAACTAAAACGAACCATTGCCGCCCTGCTCAGATCAACCACTAAAGACTATCCGCCTTCGGAATTGCGAGTCGGTAGTTCTTCTAATTGCGCCCGGATCTCGGCGATTGGCAAAACACGACGCTGCCCCCAATGCTGAGAGGTCTGCAGTGATCGCAATCGCACCGGAAGCAACCGCTGTTGCACCTCATGTTCCAACGCCGCCAGCCAAGGCGGAAGGTCAACTCCGACTCCGATCGTGGTGCGCGAAAACGCTTTCGATTCCTGTTTGAGAATTGAAAATGCACGGTCCGCCTTTTTTTTGTCTTCTTCACACATCGCCGGTTTCACCAGCGCGGTCAAACGATCGATTTGCATTTCGGACCCGAATTTACCTTCGATCCGCCGTCCGACAGAACTCATCTGAACCGAATGTTTTTCACGCAACTCTTGCAACAGGTTTATATATCGGTTTGCTTCTTCACCGACCCGAAGTTTCAGTGATCGACGCCACATGCGAGCGACATTGTTTTGCTGTTTCCTGACCAGAATACGATGCGCCCAAACGACGGGGTTCAATTTCCAACAAACACGATCGTAACGCGTCCTTAAAATCAAAAAATCCAAGAAGATAAACAAGAGTTCGCCGCTATCGGATTGCGTCGTGGTCGTGTTGTAGTCTCTGTATTCGTTGAAGTTCTCTAGCACCGATTCTAAAATTAACGACAAATGCTTCGCCGCTTTTTTTAAGGGAAGCTTCGTTTGGAGATCTTTAAATAACGCCAAGTCCGGCGGATCATGTGACTGAGCCACCTGTACCAACCATTCCGCGACGCCTTGATGTAGGATCGCGCGAATGTTTCCGACATGAAGGAAGTTCTGCGTTAACAAATCCCTGCCGTAAGCTTTGATGAATTCAACGGTTTCTTCCCAGCGTTCCGTTTTTTGCACTTTCTCCAAAACGCTCAATCGCAGCGTCTGGCTGTGCTTTAACCATAACACCAACATTGATTCGGTCAGCATTTCAACGCAATCAAACAGCACGCTTTCAGACTGATCGGTGATCTCATTTTCCGGCCGGCCTGAGTCTCTCAACCGCAATTGGTAATCGGTGGTCGACTGGGTAACTGCTTGCACCATTGACGTGAACGCGACTTCGAAGATTTCATCGTATTCGGTCACCGCCCCTGGCAACGACGGTTGGTTCCGTTCCATGTCTAACGCCGTACGCGTCAGTTCATAAGTAGGCACGATCAATCCCAGATCAGGCAACGACCGCAACAGATCCAGCATTGCCGTCTGCGTTGCCCGCGCGTCCACGATATCACGCGGTGTTCCGTTCTTAGACAGCGGCACATAAAGCGTCGTACGGTCAGAGAAAAACTCCACCAGTTCATCAAACGCGGCTAAAATCCGATCGGGATCCCGCAGCAGAATCCCAGCGTAAGTCTCCACCAACGCGTCGCCAGATCCCGGATCCGACAGTGCCAATTGCTGCAGTGAATTTTCTTCCGGCGACAACAAAATAGTGATCGCCCGAAACACTCCCTGTAAGGCTTTGATCGCGTTTTCGCATTCGACGCACGTAAGAATCGATTGATTGACCAACGACTCCTTGTAAACCATGCTCTGGTCGTACTGCATCATCGAATCTTGATCGGTGCCCGAAAGTGAAACGTCGAATCCATTGATTGAATCGCACAGTTCCATCAATCTTTCGTAATTACGTTTGGCTTGGTTCAGCCATCCGGTGACCGAATCCAATCGTTGGCGCAGTCGATTTTCGACATCATCGGTCAGTTCGGGAACACCGTTTTGACGGTCCACCGGCAGTGGAATCGTTGCCGCGATACGCCAATAACTGGCAATCGTACCCAAGAAATCCAAGCGATCCAGAATTCTGTCAACTTCAGCCTCCAGCGCTTCATCAGATTCAAATCCGCCATCGAAGATTTCACCCTCGTTGCCGTCATCCGCAGAATCGCTGAACACCATGTTGTCGTAGGCAGCGCTGAACAGAGATTGATCATCCTCTTGGTCATCGTCATCATCATCATCATTGAGCGTGTCAAATTGGTCGACCTCTTGCATGAATGCTTCTGCGGTATGCCCGGTCGAAACGCTGCGGTTAATATCGAAGTCCGGTATCTCCCAATAGGAATCAGCGTTTGCTTCGATGAAATCGTAAAATTTTCGAATTCGTTTCCAAATGACTTCCGGTGCTTCGTGCAAGTCGTCACCGTGCTGGTGTCGTTCCACGGCAGGCTGTGCATCCCCCCCGCCGGTGGTTGATTCAACGTCGACGGTTTTATCTTGTTGAAGCAATAGCTTTTTCTGTTCAACGATCCAACGAAACGCAAGATTGTGAAACGAGCTATCTCCCTGTTGCAAACCAATCTGATCGGCTTGGCTCAACCAGTGTACTAGCAGCGCCATCGCGGTCGTGTAGTCCCGGCGTTGGATCAGTGCATCGACGACTAATGCGTACGCTTTGGGGGAATCAAACAGTTCTGCGTGCTGTGCCCAAAAGCTGATATCACCTGTTTCAGCCCCCCCGATGTGCCACAGCCTCAGTGCTTGGGCAACCAATTCGGAGGCTTGGAAGATTTCGATTGCGTCGACGGATTCGACCGCCATCACTTCATGGGCCGCATACTGCCGCCACCACTCGACAATTTCTGAGAATTCTTCGCGTGTTGCGTTGATGATGGCTTCATCGTCGACCGCTGCGGCTTCACTCCACAATCGCGAATACAGCGCAAAAATGCACTCGATCAAATCCGCAAGATCAAACACGCGGTGGTCACGCACGGAGTTCTCAAGCGCTGGAAACAAACTATAGTTGCCGTCAAACCCAAGAATGTTCCAAGGGTCAACGATGGCTCCACATTGAATACCGCGCAGCAACAGCTCTTTTATTTTAGGAAATTTTTTCAGCGCTGTTTCCAACTGTCCGTTTTTGATCGCTCGGTTAGCTTCACTTAACAAACAATCGATCTGGCAAATGATGCGGGCCGAAGTCACCGGGACCAAACGCGATTGTTCTTGGGCCGCCTGGGGACGCCCCATCCGAGCAAAAATTGAAGCCAGCCGGCAGTTCACCAACTGATACGCGCGATGGCTTGAGAGTTGGGCATTAAGATGTTGTCGGACCGCGCCAAAAACCTGTTTCCGTGCGGTGGCTTCTTTTTCCAAACGCGCGCGATGGGCCGCAGGCGTTTTTCCAATCAACGACAGATAAAACTGGTCGCGATAAGCGGCGATACTAGGCAGCAAACTACCGAGCGTCACCGTCGAATCATGTGCGCCGGGGCCGTTGCCGCTGATCCCCGACCCCATCAACATCGTTCCCGCTAATGCAGCAGCAGACTCAAACAACAATTCGTCTTCGGCGATTTCATTGTCGGGCGATCGTCGTGCTTCGGCGATCCGTGCTAAAAGCGAATCAAGCGTCACTTGGTGGACAATGAAACGGGAGTAAAACCCTTGGTTGTTGACATGCTGTTCATCCCACGTGCCAAAATGATGGTTGGGCCGTTTATTTACCGGGTGGTCAAAGTCAAATGCGCGCGGGTCGATGCAAAGTTCATCCAAATTATCGGGATCAAACTGAGCCGCCACCAACACGTCGGGGTCGGTGGATTTTAAAATTTCAACCGTTTGCCGAATCAGAGCTTCGTACCGCCCGGTCGCAGTTCCCACCGTGCTGAGATACACCGGCGTCGGCGCTACCCATTCATGAGCATAAGGTTCGATCTTCTGAGACGTCAAAACAGCGACCGGCCGGTGCCCCAAATAGTCATTCACTACACTCAAGGATTCAGCGATCACACCTTGGGGGCTGTCGCAAGTGTTCGTCTTCCGCATGACGGTTTCGAAAACCCGCGCCACAAAAAACGAATTGAAGATGAACTCTTGGGATTGATGAAACAGCAAGTCTCGATGATGCAAAATGTAGGCCGGTAAAAAATCGTCGAAGACCAGATTCAAAATCGTTTCGACTTGCACCGAGTCCCGAAAGGTTTGACTGGCCTGCTTTACCTCTTCCAACCGCTGCCGCAGGCGTCGGTTGACATCTGCCACAACGACAGCTTCCTGAATTAAAGGAGACTGTGCCGGGAGCACGGGGGGGGCGGCATCATATTCCCCGACTGGGTCGACCACACTGGCCGGTAAATTGGTATGTCCCGAAACCTCGTGGACTCGAAACAACTGGTCAAGGTTAGCGACGAATTTTGGATCGTGCTGACCGGAGGAAAAATTCAGGTGGCCCAGAATCTTGTCCAGCAATTCATCAACTGGTTTTTCTGAAGCGGCCTGACCCATAAAGAAGCTTCCAAAATGATTGCGGCTTGAAACAAGTCACCATCGTAAAAATCAGTTGCCATTTGGTCTAGGGGCGGCACCAATTTCTTAAGCTTCCAGACACGATGTTTTCTGTGTTTGGAGTCAGCGCGATGTCAGCGTGATGTCAGCGTGACGCTAGACGCCCGATTCACTCGGTGGCGCTGCCGGCTTACGCTTTAGCCAACGCATTACTTTAAATACGCTACCGGCGACGATCAAAATCGCACTTGGGGCTACTGAAGCGGCGAGCGCAAAATATCCGACCTTGGCTGGAGTAGGGTCGATGACCGATTGAAAAAGCTGGCTGAGAATCATCCCAAGAAACGCAACCACGACCATAATCACCAGCATCGAACCTAGCGAAAACGAAAACCTTAAAACGCGACGCGCCGGCGAGCGCGTTTGATCTAAGTCAGGCAGTGGGTTGTTGGGAACAGGGCTCATTGCGGCAAATTTACAATGGGCCCGTGGACAATGCCATAGATGGAATTTTAAGAATTAGACAAGTGAAAGGGTTTCGAGGCCGGTCACAGTGAAATTCGCCGAGCGCGAGCCTTAACGTCCTATCACCAAGGCGACAAAATAACCGACATCTGGAAACGACGAACTTCATTTTGGTTGCTGCCTCAAGGAGGCTGATTCGTTAACGTTGCTTTACAATCGTAGCTACCTACTGGACAACTTGGCTCGCGCACTTCACCGCGTTAGACGCGATGGCAATTTAGTATTCGCCCTCACCATCGAACTGGCAAAGCAACCTCTCGGCAAATGTTACCGCACCGATCGGCGCTGCGGGTTATCCGACGGACGCTAATTGGATCAAAAGCCTGCTTTTGCGCGTTGATCAAGCGTCGCGCGCGGCCTAAACAATCGGTCGAAATCGCGTTGTTGGTATCCACTGGGTGTCGGTCGGTTAGACCAGACCAGGCAAAGTCGATCCGGTAGTGCGTTCAAGGTAGTGCGTTCAATAATGCGGCGAAGATGATATACTCATTGCAGTGAGATTATCTCGTTAGGATAACTCAATTAAGCTCACGGAAATCGCACTGTTAGAGGCTATCTCATGCCCGTTGAAATGAAACTCTCTCGCATCATCATCAGCGAGATCAACGAAAATCAATACGTCTACTTAAAAGAAGTCAACGGGGAACGTCAATTTCCAATCGTCATCGGTATCTTTGAAGCGACCAGTATCGACCGGCGCATCAAAAAAGTGGAACGCCCACGGCCGCTAACTCATGATTTGATTATTAGCGTGGTAGAGATGTTGGGGGGCGCACTCCACAGCGTCATAATTACCGAACTGAGCAGTAAAACATATTACGCAAAACTTCGACTGCGCAGCGATGGTGAACTGATCGAAATTGATGCGCGGCCCTCCGACGCGATCGCGGTGGCGGTGACCAACGATCCGCCGCTACCGATTTGGATCGATGAAAATGTCTTGGAAGACGCCTTAGCGTCACAGTGAGTTCCTATCCCGATGTCGGAGCACCAAGGAACGCCCGACAAACAACGTGGGGATTTGTTCGATGATCCGTTTGTGCGTGATTCTTTTTTGTTAAACCGCTGGAAAGCAGGCGTGCGCGTTTGGACGCTCACAAACACGCAGGCCTAAAGGTTAACAACTGACAAAAGAAAATTGCTGGTTTGAAAACCCGATACCTATACCTATAAATCCTGCGAACCTAAGGCAGTTTATGCCCCATTTTATCGCGTTTGGTATCCAGATATTTTTGGTTGTGCTGATTCACTGGTGAAATAATTGGCACTTGGTCGACCACCGTCAGCGCAAACCCACGCAGGTTAAACGCTTCTGTTTTCTTCGGATTGTTGGTCAACAATCTCACTGCGCTCAGCCCGATATCTTTTAAAATCTGGATACCGACGCCGTAATCCCGCATATCCGCTTTGTGCCCCAACGCCGTATTGGCTTCCACGGTGTCCAGTCCTTGGTCCTGAAGCCCGTAAGCTTTAATTTTTTCAGCCAACCCAATACCGCGTCCTTCTTGCGGCAGGTAAACCAGCACGCCGTGGCCTTCTTTCGCGATCGTCTCCAATGCGATGTGCAGTTGGTCACCACAATCGCACCGAAGTGAGTTGATCAAATCGCCGGTAAAACAACTACTGTGCATCCGGACCAACGGGGCTTGGGGTTGGTTAGCGGGATCCCCCATCACGATCGCGATTGGTTCCTGCGCTTCGTATTGGACTTGATAGGCGTAGATACGGAAGTCGCCATACTTGGTCGGCAAATCCGATTCCGCGACGCGCGTAACGAGTTTCTCCGACACACGTCGGTGGGCGATTAAGTCTTCGATAGTGATGAATTTGAGATTTTTCTCTTGCGAAATTTTCACCAAATCATCGCGTGTGGCACGATTACCATCCTCGTTGAGAATTTCACACAACACGCCCGCAGGAGCCAGTCCCGCCATTCGCGCTAAATCAACAGCTGCTTCGGTGTGACCGGCCCGACGCAAAACTCCCCCCGCCTTTGCCATCAGCATATGGACATGCCCCGGACGCTGAAAATCCTCGGGGCGCGATTCAGAATTGGCAATCGCGCGAACACACTGGGCTCGTTCTTCGGCGGTAATGCCGGTCCGCGCGGTCAAGTGATCCAAAGGCGTTAGAAATGCCGTTTGATTGGTCGAGTTATTATCCTCTACGATCGGATGCAGCTTCAAACGTTCAGCCGTTTCAGGCAAAATGGGGCAGCAAAAATCCCCCCGACCGCTCATCACCAAATTGATCGACTCGGCTGTCGCCAGTTCGGCGGCACAGATAAAGTCACCTTCGTTTTCGCGATCTTCGTCGTCGATGACGATGATCACTTCCCCGCGTTTGATGGCTTCGACGGCTTCGGGAATGGTAGAAAAAGTGGTGGTCATCAGGCGATTTCCGGTGATTCAGCGGTAACGTAAGGTCGATATTATAGGCGAACCGATCAGGACCAAAAGGTGTTAACCAGAATCGCAACAACATCGCATTCCAACCTTAGCGTTAGCGCCGAACGGTTCATCATGTGACGCCAGCGGCCTAAGAAACGCGCGGTAAACAACTTGGGGATTTGGTTGATGCACCGCTTGCGATGGTTTTGTTTGCACCCGATTTTTTTGCTTAACCGTTAGCCGGAGGCGTACGTGCTTTAGCGCACACAAACGCTTGCGGCTTGGGCTCGGTTAATCGAAACAAAATCGCGCGATTGAAGAAGACTCCAACCTTTAAAACGTCGCGATCCGAAGGCCGCCTTCCCCCATGTCCCTGCCCCCGCCGGAACGCCGGCCATTCCACGCCCCACTCTGGTATCTTCTGGGACGGGAGTGACACCCCGATCCTACGGTAACTGGACTGCGGGATTTTCAGCGCCGTCTTTTTCGCCCCGCATTTTTTTCTCATTCAATTCATCAAGATAATCTTGAATCTCCTGTCGTGGGCTTAATTCAACCGCTTCGGTCTGAAGCTCAACCGCGCGATCGATGTTCCCTTGCAGCAAAGCAAGGTGGGCTTCGGTATCCAAGATCGCGCCGAGGTGATCGTCGTCGTTCTCTCTGCGAGCAATTTCGACGGCGCGAGCGACTGTTTCCATTGCTACGCCAACGAGTTCATCGTCGACCGATTTCCCACTCTGTTCCCGAATGACGACCGCCCAAGCGAGCTCGTTGAGTTCATAAGAACCGAAACCTGGAGTCTGAGCGACTGCGGTGAACGCTTCGGCCAGTTTCGGGGAATCAATTTGCAACATGATGCCCAATCGGACCCGAGCCAGCATGAATTTTTCTTTCGAATCGGGTGCATCTTTGAGCCTCTGTTCGACGATTCTCAACGCGCCTTGAGGGTTGCCGGCGTTCAAGTGTTTTCGGATATCAATCGCCAGTTGTTTCTTTTGCCGTTTAATGTCGGCCTCTTTTTTAAAGGCTTCACGGTTCCATTTATCATTGACGACCGCTTCCAACGGACGCCTTATTTTTTGGGGGTGGCCCAACCATTCGATGATGCCTGTTTTCCCAACAATGAAAACGGTGGGAAGTTTTGTCCGACCGGCGGCCTCCATATAGTCTTCGAAAACTGACCGATCGGGGTCACTGGTCAGGCAATACCCCAACGCCTGTTCGGCGTAAATCATTTCAGATTCGTCGTCGACATCGAGTTCAAGAAAGTCGGCGACAGAGTCCTCGTCTTCGTCAGTGACTCGAATTACTTGGACTCCGTCGTCGAAAAATCGGTCCTGCAAATCAGCATACTTGGCCATCCACGAATGCGTTGCTGGCACCCAAGTCGCCCAGAAATCAACGAGATAAACTTTGCCGGTTTCAAAATCAGTGGTGTGTTTGAACGCGCCTTCGCGATCGCTGAACCACAGCTCAATGTCCAAACTGGGGGCTTTGGACCCGATCGTCAATACCGCCGGATTTTCGGTTTGCGCCAGCCCTAATGCCGACAGGACCGAAACCCAAACGGTGATCGCCAGAGAGAGCACGAGCTTCAGAAAATTTGAGTACACCCGCATGGCAGTCCAATCTTTTCAAAAGCAATTTAACAGGCTTGAAATCCAGCCTAATTCTATCGCTGGCAGCAGCGCGAGAATAGGATATGCTTAAAAAGATTACCAACACGATGCGAATGATCAAGAAACGGGAAAAAACAACTTGCGTATTTGGTCGACGCCCCCGTTTGTGCCCGAGTTTTTTAACGTCACCTGCCAGAGAGCGCGCATGCGTGTTTTAGTGACCACAAACAAGCACGCCTGATAGCTTCTGTCGGCTAACGGTCAACCGAGAGAAAATCACTGGCTTCAAAAGCCGAACTTTTAAATCCCGCGATCCGAAGCGGCCTGTTAAATTTCATGTCCCCACCCCACACCAACCCTTCGGTAACCAAGTACCAACGCATCACCTTGGGCGTGATCGGCGCCGCGCTGTTGTCCATTGGCGGCGCGATGTATTTCGCGGCCCCGGCGGCAAACCTTATCATCAGCGCTTTGTTGATCCGTGTTGGCATGTTGTTGTGCGTGATATGGCTGGCGTTCGATCAAATCCTTCATCTGTCAAAATACTTTTCCGCACTGGTGATCGCGGTCGGATTGAGCGTTTTGGTGTTAATTGCGGCCAGGCCCAACCTTTCGAAAATTGTCTTGGTGTTGTGTGCGGTGTTGGCCGCATTTTCCTTTTTCACAAAATTCATTCGGCCCAAACCGTGAAACTGTAACCGTTCACGGGTTTGTGCAAATTGGCCCAAAACTACGGTTTTTGAAATGGAACGACCGGTGCCTGTGGTGCCAGTAGACGATATCTTGCAGCCCGTGTCATCGCCCCCTCCATATGCAGTCCCGCCTTTGAAACCCATGAACGGTTACGTAAAACTTACCCTTCAACGCCCCCACCGGTAAGTTCGCAAAGATTCGCGTCGGCGACAGTCTGCGGACAACTCCAGACTAAAAAGAACAGGGCTTCGCTGCACCACCGTCCCACTGGGTGCCCTTTCACAAATCCGGCGCCTTTGGCCGCGATCATGGCGGCCTGTGTCGCACGCATCACTAAACTGTTCGCGTTGGCTCGCAATTCGCCAGGACGGTCTTGTTGGCCGGTCGCCAACGCCAACGCTTGACCGGTGATGAAATTCAGTTGATCCTGAAGCGCGTCGTGGGTGGGAACTAAGTCGGATCGTTTTCGTGCTTCCGAAGCGATGAATTCAATTGCCGATTTGGCCAACCCCAACGCCAACGCCGACGTCTGTACGCCGCCGGCACCGCCCCCTTTTCCAGCGCTGTTGACTAACACAGATTCCTTGGGACCGGCAACAATCATTTCGGGATCGACAACCACATCGACACACTTTACCACACCGGTGTGACTGGCCGATAACGCCACCAGATCAAATCCCGCTTCGACGGAAACCCCTTGCGCCGCAACGTCGACTAAAAACAAAATCTCGCGTCCATCCCCCAACACTGCCCCCAACAACAGTTGTGCCGCCCCGTTGGCACCGGTGACCCACGGTGCGATTCCATTGACCCGATACCCTCGGCCATCAAGCACCGCCGACATTAACGGTTTGGTCAAATGTCGACCACTGGTGGTGAGGTGCGAGATTCCCACGGTGCCCGGCCCGCTGCCATCAAGCATCGCTGGCAAACGGCGTTCGACCAACGCCGCATTACCGCTGGTTGCGACTCGTTTGAGCGCCGCGACACGCTGGGTCACAATGAACGTCGACGTCATGCACGCAGACCCAAGGCGGATGTAACCACGCGCCACGTCTCCTGCGTCCCACCCCAAGCCACCGTGTTGTTCCGAAACGAACCATCGATAGACCCCGGCCTGAGCAATCCGTTGCAGTTGCTCATGTGGCCAACCGTTGACGGTCCAATCCGTTTGCTGTTTGCTGATGCTCGAAATTTCAGCGCAGAGCGTTTCCAAGGGCTCAGATTCAATGTGAGAAACGAAGTTGTCGGACATTTCAAAACGACCTAAAAAATCAAACGGGATTTTACTTGTCCGGCTTCCACAGGCCCCTTCGACCGCTTTTCAACCTCTGACCGCCCCCCGACGAAACCCTACGGGCAGACTTGTTTTGGGTTTCCAACGCGATTGATGGTGAATTTCGTGGTGGGCGACGCAAACTTTTGCATTGAGCTCGAGGGCAAATAAACGCGATCGCAAGTAAACTCGATCGCAAACCGGTCATTGACCAAATCCCAAAGTTATTTTCCGCTTGTTCCCAAGAAAATCAAAAACTCTGTCGCCCATCGTGCTTAGGCGTTTCTCTGTTCGAACATTTCGCCGACGACCTGTTCCAGTATCTGACACGCGAGGTCGATGTGGTCGTGAGTCACACACCCAATCGGCATCAAGAAACGTAAACGGGCAGGCGCCCCGCCGGCCATGAAGGACATCAACCCGGCATCGAACAATCGCTTCGCCATTTCACTGGCAACTTCTGGGGTTCCGTCAAACGGCGTCAGCGCGACCATGCCCCCCAAACCGTGTGGCCCGGCAATTGAACCGGGAAACGCTTCACCGACTTTCTTGATACCCGCGACGAAATAATCATGCAAGGTTTGGTTGCGGCCGTTTTCGCCGAAGTTGCCTTGATTCACCAACCCGTTGACGATCGCCAGCGCAGAATTGATCGCCATCGTGCTGCCGGTAAAGGTTTGGCTGATTAACCCGGGCTGGAACTTATACTCGTCGGTAAACAACGTTGCACAGACCTGAGAAATTTTGCCGATCGTCACCACATCAACAAGTTCATCTAACCCAAAATGCTGGTATGCATAGGGGCGCGTGGTACGGCAAAAGGTTTGCACTTCATCGGCGATGACGCAAACGTGAGATTCTTTGGCCACTTCGATTAGGGCTTTGAAAAAGTTGACGTCCCCGGGGTAGTATCCCCCTTCGCCCTGAATCAGTTCCATCCACAGTGCCGCATATTTCCCAGGGTGGCGGTCGAGCAGATAGCGCAGATGGCTGACGGCGATTTCGGTGCTGCGTTGCGGGTCGTCGTGTTTGAAAAACGGCAAATAGTCTACCGCGATGGTGTCCGGCAAACCGACTCGATATGATGCTTTGTCGGTCACTTGAGCCAGTGCCAATGTGCGTCCCGCGAAACAATGGCTGAAGGCGATGACACGATTGGCCGGTGCATTTTTTTGAAACGCGATCTTTAGGCTATTTTCGTTCGCCATCGCTCCGCTGGTGGTCAGAAAACAATGCTTGAATTTACCGCCGGTTTGATTGGCTAAATTGACCAACAGTTCACACAGTTCGTAGCTTTCAGTGTTCTGCTGAAGGTTGCCCTGCATCACGGTGTCGGCAACGGCGGAATCGATCGCCGCTTCAACCAGCAAAGGATGGCTGTGACCATAACCATGCACTCCAATGCCGGTGATCATGTCAAGCTTCACGCTGCCGTCAGCCAATTCGACGAAAGGCCCGTTTCCGATCCCGCTGGAAAGATACCGGAAGAAGAGATCGCCGTTGCGGAGGTTACCGAATTTCTCCAGCATCTGTTCATATTGGTCTTGGAGTTCGGTGCGCGGCGGACGCACCGACAGCATTGTTTTCTGGTGGTCGGCGACGGCGGCGAGAATCAAACGCTTTGCTTCAGCCAAACGCGGGTCGGATTTTAATTGGTTCGATAAAAGCAGGGAATCGTTTGCCATCGTTCTTTTTGCTCTGTGGGGGGGGGGCGCGAAAAAGCCATTGAAAATTCTCAGGCCACTCTAATAGATCGCCTAAATCACTGATCACCTAAATCATTGAACTCTTAAATATATCGCCTTGATCGAACTCAGTCGACGGTTGTTGTCCGGTAGACGGCACAATCTACAGCTTTGGTCAGAGCCGTGTTTCTGTAGCCCATCCATATCGACACATCAGTAAGCACCGCCGATAAAAAACTTAAATTTAAGGTTCTTCGGAGAGTTCACCGGCTTCCATTTCTTTGGTTCGTCAGAGTTAAAAATTAGCGCTGTTCAGATCATCCATCTAGGCGAAGCCCCGGTTTTCTCAACAGGCTCTGAAATCTGGCGAATCCAGGTACCATCTTATTAAGCTAATCGGTGATAAAACACTGGCAGGGTTAAACTCCCGCAAGAACCTAATTTAAAAAAAGCAGCTACAATCCACCGACCTACAGCAAATGCCGGTCACGCCGTTGATCTTTGGTCGCAACAGCGTCAAAATGCGGAATTCCATCCGAAGCCACACCTTGACTGTATTTTCTTGTGCCTGATTCCCAAACTACCTACGACTTAGTTATTGTTGGAGCAGGTGCAGCGGGGCTAATGGCCGCGACAAGTGCCGCCAGCCGCGGGTTAAGCGTTTTGCTTTTGGAGAAAAACAAAAAACTGGGCGTCAAAATTTTGATGTCTGGGGGCACACGCTGCAATATCACGCACAATTGCAGCGCTCGAGAGATCGTGAGACGGTTTGGAAAACGAGGCAACTTCTTGCATTCGGCGCTGCACGCATTGCCGCCGGAAACGGTGATCGAAAAAATTGAAGCCCAAGGCGTCGCTACGAAAATAGAACATACCGGAAAGATCTTCCCCGTCAGCGACCGCGCGATCGACGTGCGCGACGCTTTGGTGTCGATGGCCCGAGACGCTGGGGCCGAAGTCATCAGCAACTGTGCTGTGACGTCGGTCGATCGAGACGGAAACGATTTTTCGGTGGCCACCGATGCTGGCCAATTCCGCGGCGGTAATCTTTTGATCACCACTGGCGGAAAATCGTATCCCGGTTGCGGCACGACCGGCGACGGTTATCCGTGGGCAAAGCAACTGGGCCACACGATCACGCGAACGGTGCCCGCGCTGGTGCCGCTGTTGAATAATTGCACTTGGGCGAACGACCTTAAAGGGATCACCGTCGAAAACGCAGGGATCGAAGTCTGGCAGTCGACGCCGCCGAAAATCGCAAATCAGAAAACCAAAAAGAACAAACCGTTAGCAAAAACGGCGGGCTCTTTTTTGTTCACCCATTTTGGATTCTCTGGGCCGACCGCACTCGATGTCAGCAGGGAAGTCGCGTTACATCCCAATCGGAAGTCTCTGACGTTGAAAGTTGATTTTTTGCCCGACACCAAACCCGATCGTCTATTTGATGGACTGGAACGTAAACGAAAAACCGATGGCAAACAAATCACGGGAAATTTGCTCAACGAGATGTTCCCCAAACGGTTGGCCGATAGTATTTTGATTGAATCAGGTGTCGCCTCGGACGCCAAAAACGCTGAACTTTCAAAATCCTCTCTGATGGCAATCTGTCATCAGATTAAACAGACCGAATTCGCGCTCAACGGAACGCTCGGTTTTGAAAAAGCGGAAGTCACCGCTGGGGGCGTCAATTTAGATGAAGTCGACAGCAGCACCATGCAAAGCAAGCATGTGCCCGGCCTGTACTTTGCCGGCGAGGTATTAGATTTAGACGGGCCGATCGGCGGATTTAATTTCCAATCCGCTTTCAGCACCGGATGGCTGGCCGGGCAATCGGTCAAAACCGTCGGTCATCCGTAGTCTCACAAACGTCGCACTATCGGTTGCGGCCAATCACACTAACTGCCCCTCGCAATCACTGATTTTGCGATTCAAAAATGTGGAAACGAACAAAATGGAACGTTCAGCGTGTTTACTTTTTCAATGCAACGACAAAGTCGGAATCATCGCAGAACTGGTAAGCTTTTTTAAAGCCCACCAAGTCTCAATTTCTCGTTTTGAAGAATACACAGACCAACAGTACTTTTTTGCGAGACTGGAGTGGCACGGAGACCATCCATGGGGGTCGGTGGCAGAATTCGATGACGTTTTTAAAACCATTACCGGTCAATTCGAGGGCGCTCGACATCGAACCTACTTTTTTGACCAACCGCAACGGTTGGGGCTGTTTGCGTCCAAAGAACCGCACACGCTGATCGAAGCGATCAACAGAACCGAAGCCGGCGATTACCCCAACACCGAAATCTGTTTTCTAATTTCAAATTCACCGGCGATGGAAAAGTACGCCGTTCGCCATGGAATCCCGTTCCATTTCATAAAGACCTTCAAAGATCCCGCACGGCACGAAGAACAACAACTTGAAATGATCCGGCAGTACCAACCCGACGTCATCGGATTGGCCCGATACATGAAAATTCTTTCGGCTGATTTTATCGCCACCGCGAAATGCCCAATCGTCAACATCCATCATTCCTTTTTACCAAGTTTCATCGGAGCCAAGCCCTACGAACTGGCTTATCAACGTGGCGTGAAATTGATCGGCGCGACATCGCACTACGTCATCCCGGCACTCGACCAAGGACCGATCATCGAACAGGGAGTCATTCGTGTTCAACCCGGTGACTCGGTGGAGCACATGAAAAGGATAGGGCGCGAAGTGGAGAAACAGGTATTCGCTCAAGCATTAGGAAAAGTTCTGCAACACAAAACGATTACTTACGACAACAAAACGATTGTTTTTAATTGATGGTGTCAGAGATGAATTGTAAACAAGTGGGCTGCGGTGATGAACGACATGATGTCCATCAAGCTCCCCCCCGGTGAGTGCTAAACAAACCAAACCGGGGCTTCTCTTCCTTGCACCGCGTCCTCCCCCCGCAATGGGGGAGAGGCGATCAAGGTTCGGTAAAAACGTGTTGCCACATTGCTGGGCTGACGCCGCGCCAATCGTATTTTGCGCGGTCGCGGTGGCATAACCCGAACGAAAAACTTACGGCTTGTGTTTTTCGTTTCATTCTTTGGGCTGAGGATTCAGTCGACCGGCCGAAAGTTTCGATATATCGAAAGTCTGTGTTTGAAAACGGAATGACCTCCGTTGCCAGACTCAACCGGTGAAACTTGCATACCCCGTCCACGCCAAAGAGATTAGCACAATGGAAAGCTCTTTCAATCCCGCTATTCCTTCTCAAGCTTCGATAGGCCAAGCTCCGGTTCCGCTACCCCCTATCTCAGGGGAGGAACAAAAAATTCACAACGTTCAACCACAGGATAAGGTCGCGCCTAAACAAGAAACGCCCAACCTTCGAAAGATCGAGTCCTCTCAATTGCTTGCCGACGATCCGGTAATTTACAACGCGAAAATCATGATCATCGACGACGAAGAACTGGTGATCCGCGTTGTGAAGCGGTTTCTTGCGGCCGACGGTTATTCCGATTTCGTCACCCTCACTAACCCGCGCGATGCGTTTTCCGTTATTCAACGCGAACAGCCCGATATAGTGCTGTTGGACATTATGATGCCGCACGTCACGGGGTTGGACCTGTTGAAGATGCGGCAGGCGGCTCCTGAGTTTCATCATATCCCGTTCATCATTCTCAGCGCGACTTCCGAAAGCCAAGTCAAACGGGACGCGCTGAGATTAGGTGCGACCGATTTTCTGGCCAAACCGGTCGACTCAAGCGACTTGACGGTCCGGGTGCGGAATTCACTGGTCGTCAAAAACCACCACGATCGGCTGGCCGACTACGCATCCGAACTAGAACGCCAGGTCCAAATTCGAACTCAGCAAATCCAACGGTCGCGCGAACAAATCATCCACTGTCTGGCTCGCGCGGCAGAATACCGAGACAACGAAACGGGCGCCCATGTGATTCGCGTCGGTAAGTACGCCGGCATCATCGCCCAGGAACTCGGTTTCACGGAAGATTACTGCCAACAGATTGAACTCGCGGCCCAACTTCACGATGTCGGCAAAATTGGAATCCCCGACTCAATTCTACTCAACCCCGGCAGGCTCAATGCGGAAGAGTTTGACATGATGAAGGCGCACTGTTCGCTAGGGGTAGAGATCATGGAACCGCTGGCCGAAACCGCTGGTAGCGTCGTTCGGCGTCACGCCGAAGTCGGCGGGTTCATCATGGCCGGCGTTGATTCACCGATGCTGGAATTAGCGGCGTTGATCGCGCGGACCCATCATGAAAAATGGGACGGCACCGGATACCCACAGGGAATAATAGGGGAAATGATTCCGATCGAAGGCCGCATCACCTGTGTTGCCGACGTGTATGACGCGTTATGCAGTGCCCGCCCGTACAAAAAGGCCTTCTCCTTAGAAAAATGCTTAGAGATCATGCTGTCCGAACGCGGAACCCGATTCGACCCGGTCGTCTTAGACGCATTCTTCCGACGTTTAACTGATGTTGAAAACGTGCGCAAAACCTATAACGACGAAGACCAACGTCAACAAATGGATGCTCATAAACAAACGTCAAACCAACAAACGTCAAATCAACACTCCCCTGACGCGTCGTGAGGATCAAATCTCCAAAACCGTAGATTTTCAGCTGGGATCTTCTAATTCTGCGGCCGCGCCACTTGTTCAAGAATGGCTTTTGCCACGTCGATGCCGAGCGTACTAGACGTGGCCTTCCACCCCGGAGCAGCGTTGATGTCGCAAACCATCGGTGTCCCGGTCTGTGCGTCGTAGAAAATATCGATCCCAGCGATGTCGCACCCGGTGATCGCGGCGGCCTGTTTGGCCAAACCAGCCTCTTGAGAATTAGGCGTGTGGGAGATCCCTACCGCCCCTTGTGCGATGTTGGTTAACCAATGCCCCGACCGCTGTCGCTTCATCGCAAACATTTGTGTCCCAACAATCAAAACTCGGATATCCCAGTCTCCGTGGTCAATAAACTTCTGCAAATAGATGACCTGTCCGGTCAAGATTTGCGACTGAAAAAAACGCGCCGCCGTCGGCGCGTCCGATAAACGTACAATTCCCCTGCCCATACTCCCAAAAATTGGTTTATAAACCACGTCCCCCCCCAATCGCTCAAAACAGCCCATCGCCGACTGCAGGTCTTCGGCTACCGCCGTCGGAGGAACCGCGATCCCCGCCTTCGCCAGCACGCAAAGCGAAAGATACTTGTCGACGGCCGTTTCAATCGTTTTAGGCCGATTGGTGATTTTTACCCCAGCCGATTCCAGCCGCCCCAGCAGATCCATTCGAAAAACAATCTGTTGCAGCGAACCTCTCGGCATCGTCCGCACGATCAAACGATCCAGCACCTCAAGGTCCAACGCAGCACTGTAGAACTTCATCCCACCGGGACTGAACTGTGTCCACAGATCCCGATACGAAATGCTTATGATTTCATGGTGATCGCCGCCGGCCCGGTGCAGGTCTAAAAAATGCCAACTATTGGATTCCGCCAGAACCCCGATTCTCATACCGTCTGATCGCAGAACTGGGATACGGCATAAGACTGTCGCAAGATGTCGTTTCGAATTTCGCCGACTTGAAATACGCGCCCGGTCGCCCAATTATTGACCACCACCTGAGCTGGGCTGAACAACAGTTTATCGATTTTATAAAAATCTTTATCGTAACGATTAAAAATATCCAAAAACGGCGTGCCGAAATCGGATGACGCAAAACTGGATACAACACCCATGATTTTTTCGATCGCTTCATCAGTAGTATCGACAAATAAATTGACCGTCGCGCCATAAAGAATTGCATCGTTGGTCCAACCGAGAGCGGTGAGATCGTCTTTCGCGATCGGCGGCAAGGGCGCCGAACCAAACGCGCTCTTAATGGTGCTCAAATCAAAGTCAAGTTCGTGAAGTTTATGTAATGCCGTTTCCACCGACCGCGCGACAACCTGGATCGTACCGGGCAAACTAGCGGTCCGCGCGACGCACAGCATCACATTCTTAGCATCGACCGAACATTGCTTCGCGAAATCATTGACGACCGCAGGAGACGGCAGGGCATTGGCCTCCAGTACGCCAATGGCTTCGGTCGAATCGGTCGCCGCGTGAACCAAACCGTACTGCTGTAACACTTTCTCTTGCCCCCGCAAGGCGCGTGCAGGCCCACTGCACATTGCGAAGAACCCCTCGCCGGCCAATGGCCACCCCGCGTATTGAGCCGCCATGCAAGCCAACAGCGGATGGTCGGTTGAAACATTAACCCGCGGGAATCGGAAATCGGCGCAGGTCGCGGGAGATAATGAAATCTGCCCCAATCCCCCCATGCATATTTCTGCTAATTTCAACCCTGCTGCGATCGTACCGCGACCACCGTGCCCTGATTCACAATTCCCGGAAAAACTCAACACTCGGGCTTCATCGTATCCATCGGCCAACGCAATCCCTAACGCCGGATTGCGCATCGCGTCGGTGGCGATCGTGGTGGCTGCGGAATTGAGCTGGGTCAAAAGTGATTGTGTCATGCGGTAACGGTTTCTTTATCAGTGGGGAAATACTCTTTGACGATGCGATGAAAATCCGCAGCGTCTTTAACTTTGGCGACATGTGTTCGGAAATGCCGAGCCCCCGGACGGCCTTGAGCGTAGCAACAAGCGTATCGACGCATCAGCTGCGAGCCCTTGTTTTCACCGAAACGGGCAACCACTAAATCGTAATGCCTGAGCAAACACTGTTTCTGCTGTTCGAGAGTCGGATCCGGCGGGACCGGTTCGCCTTTTATCGCCGCGGTGGCCTGAGCAAATAACCATGGCCGCCCCAAACAAGCCCGCGCGATCATCACGCCGTCGACATCGTATCGCCGAAACACATCGACAACTTTTTCAGCGCTATCGAGATCACCGTTGCCGATCAACGGAATGTTTTTCAAGTGTTGTTTGATTTCGGAGATGCGATCCCAATCTGCATGGCCTTTAAACATATCCTGAGCCGTCCGTCCGTGAACGGTGAGCGCTTTCGCACCAGCGCCTTCCACGACTTGAGCGACGTCGATCGCGTTGATGTTGTCGCGCGTGCAACCAAGGCGAATTTTTGCCGTTACGGGCGTGGGCGCACAAGCCTTCACCACTTCGCTGATGATCTCCCCCATCCTGTCAGGGGTTCGCAGTAAATACGATCCACTTTTCGCTTTCTCCGTCACCTGTTTGACGGGGCAGCCAAAATTGATATCCACGACACTGACCTCATAATCTTCGACCAACCGACGACCTACTTTGGCCATTGTCGCGGGTTGATTGTCCCAAATTTGGACCGCCAAAGGCCGAGCCTCCTCACGCACGCCCCATAAACGGTCAGGATGTTCAGCTTCGTGTTCGTCAAGCCAAACGAAACCGCGCGCGTTGACCATTTCGGTCGCGATCAGCCCCGTCCCCCCGTATTCGCGCACAATCTGACGAAAGGCATAATTGGTGAATCCCGCCATAGGGGCCTGTAAAATCGGCGGATCAACAATCACATCCCCAATATGCAACGGTTTTATATTCGGGAGAATGTAGGCCGGTTCAAGATTTGATTCCGATGCGTTGTTCATCCCTCAATTTTAGCCGAAAACTGATCGATGGTGAATCTCCGTTTTTCAAACTCAAAACCATTCAATCCCATTGCGATTGCCAGTGCCAATGCCAGTGCCAATGCCAATGCCAATGCCAGTGCCAGTGCCGGTATCGATGTCACTGCCGAAATCAATTCATATGTCAATGTCATTCCTGGGGAACCGGTGAACCCATGAGATTCGTCGTCCTAAAGCACACTCAGCCCATCAAACAAGTCCCTTTCCCACGCCGCCGGTACTTACAGATGATGGCCGACGGGGCTGATAAAGCAACCATTGGCGCCGTCCCCAAGGGACATGACGTTCACTTTGATTTGATGCTCGAATCTGACGATGGACTGCTGACCTGGGCGATGGGGTGCCTGCCGATGGTCGGGAAAAATTGCGGCGCGATCAAACTTCCGTTGCATCGCAAGTTTTACTTGACCCACCAAGGCCCTGTCTCCCAAGGCCGTGGAACGGTCCAAATGATGCTCACTGGCAATTATCAACTGGCGACCCCAGATCGAGTGCTGCTGCACACATCAAAGCATAGCCTGGTCGTGGAAATGATCGAAATTCAGCCTGACCATTTTCGTTTTTCGTTCTTTTCCCACGACAAAGCCAATTGAACTGCTATGGGGAGATCTTCCTGACGTTTCTATAATCGATTTAATGAAAAACGAAACCGATCCCCGCCACCCGTGATTGAACCATGATTGCAATTCAAGACATCATTAAACTACAAACCCAAACAGTTGCCGATTGGCACTCGGGCCCCATCGAAAACACCGCAACCGGCTTCTTGGCCACCGTTTGCACTCAGCATTCGTTCAACTACCAGCTATGGCACGAAGAAGACATCGCCCGCAGCCCTGACGCCTCCGACCAAGAAATCGCGAGGGTCAAACGATCTATCGATCGTTTCAATCAACAACGTAATGACTGGATCGAAAAAATCGACGACCAAATCGCTCAGATGATTACCGACCGTAAGGTTCAACCGCATGACGATGCCGAACTGAACACCGAAACGCCTGGCAGCGCTATCGACCGGCTGTCGATCATGGCGTTGCGTTTGTACCACTTGGACGAACAACTACATCGAGGTGACGCCAGTGAAGCCCACCGCCAATCGGTCCAACAGAAAATCAACGTCTGCCAATTACAACGATCGGAGTTGGCGAAATCGTTGCAGCAATTGGTCCACGCGATCGCAGCGGGCACTAAACGCCATTTGACGTATCGTCAATTCAAAATGTATAACGACCCGACGCTCAATCCCTACCTCTATAACGCCAAAAATCGCGTGTCCGATCATCCCGGTGCGTTGAAAGCCAGCGCTTGATTGCCCACCTCGCTCATGTCAGACATATCCTCTTCGCGCCAGCGCCCTGTTATTGCGGTGGCTATTCTTTGGGCCTTCGTTTACGCATCGATGCTGGTCCCGTTGTTGTTGTTCGTGGCGTCGCTGCTGGGTAGGCACTTTTATCTCTGCGAAATGATCGGTAATTTCCGTGCCTACATCTTGGCGATGCTGATCCCCTGCGGCCTGATTCTGGGGCTGATGGGTAAACGAAATCGCGCTTTGATTTTCGGCGTTGCGGCGTTGTGGAGCAGTTTCGGCGTGTTGACCCCCGCATTGCCTCATCGCCAGCCTCCACGAGGCAATGAGATTGTGAAAATCATGTCCTTCAACGTCCTAGGGATTAACCGGCAATTTGACGCCGTCGTCCAACGAATCCAACAACACGATCCCGACGTTGTTACCGTTTTAGAATACGCCAATCAGTGGTCAACCGTTCTCCAACGTTTAAATGACACCTACCCCTACCGTCTGCTGCAACCGCGTTGGCACGGGTTTGGAATTGCTATTTTCAGTAAACGCCCCATTAGCAATTCCACCTCCAAATTGATCACCCGAGACGTGACTGATAATCCGTTGATCACCGCCGACATCGAAATCGACGGACGCCCCGTGAGGTTGGCTGGGCTGCACCTGCTGTCGCCCATGAACCGTCAACGGTTGAAGATCCGCAATCGGCAGCTAAAAGAAATTGCTGATCATTTAATCCAACGTCCTATTCCAACAGTCGTCATGGGAGATTTTAACTGCACCCCATGGTCGCCTTTTCTCTCTGACTTCATCGATCGATTGAATCTCCGTGACAGCCGCAACGGATTCGGGTATCAAGCCTCTTGGCATGCCGAACGCCCCTATCTTTGGCTCCCGATCGATCACGCGCTGGTTTCCCCTGAAATCCACGTCCACTCACGGGTGATCGGGCAATTCGCCGGCAGCGACCACTATCCACTGGTGTTTGAAATTTCGCTGTCAAAGCAATCAAGCAACCGGTAGCGGGTTTGTCAGCGGTTAACTTGAGGGTTCTTCTCGGAACTTTGTGGCACCAAGTGCGGCCAAAGCTTGCCTTTTCTCTCGTGAGGGCTGGGGAATTGGTCCGCACTCCGGTAATCACAGCCACCGAGAATTCTGGCTAATCCACTGCGATTTTGAACCTTGCCACTAAAATCATCGAAGCGCTATGAAGCTTAACGATTGATTAATCTTTTTTGTTTGACGCCGCCGCGACTTTATCGTCGCCGCTGCGATCCGAAACGCGGTGTACGTCGATCAACGCGCTGCGGGTGTCACGGCATAAGTCAATCATATCGCTGGCCAAAGCGCTTATCTCTTGATCACTTTGTTCACCACCAATCGCGTCACGCAGCTGATCGATGGCGTCCACCAAAGGTGTCGCGAAAACATCATTCGCCTGCTCTCGCAACACTTCGGTCGTGCGAAGTAAATCTCCCCACTGACCGGACTCTAAAACGTCGTAGACTCTTTCAATATGCCCACCAATCGCTACCGCCGTTCTGGGATCAATACTTGCTTTCGTTTCCTCGACGTTCAACTCATATCCATTGTCGCCAATGTGATTGGCCAAAATCCCAACGATCTCAGGATCGAATTGCTCCGGTGAACAATCCGCCAACTCTTGGAGCGCTTCGGAAACGGAAATCCCTTTTCCGTGGGGGTGCTCATGAACCATCGTGTCAAACACATCGCAGGCAAAAATAATCCGCGACATCACCGGAATCCCTTTTCCAAACAGTTCTTGGCCTGGAATCCCTGCACTCTGGTCAAAGCGATACTGGCAACACTTTAAAATACCGGCGATTTCATCGGACGCGAACGTGCTTCTGACGATTTGAATCCCGATCTCCTCCCGCCGACGCATCTCCACTAATTCGTCTTGTTTCAACGGTCCGGGTTTGTAAAGAATCGACTCTGACAATCCAAGGACGCCGATACTGTGCATCAGTGCCGCCATTTCAACACGATGAAGGGCGCTCCGGTTCAGCAAATTTTCGCCAACCTTCACCGCTAATTTGGCGACCCGCAAGGAATGATTGGCCGTCTCGGGGGAGCGGAACGAAAGTGCTGAAAGCAGCCCCATCGCGGCAGAGTAATCCATATCAGCGCGAACATAGGATTGTTGACTGCTGGTTTTGGATAAATTTTTCGATAAATCTTCGCCTGAACCATCGGTCGGAACTTCGCCGTTTGCCTCTTCCGGCATTTGATCGAATCGCACAACACGATTACGCCCCAAGTGCTTCGCAGCGTACAAACATTGATCCCCTTGGTCGATCAAATGCTGAGCGTCCATTGCCATAAATGAGCGATTGGAGAAACCAACACTAACGGTGACCGAAATATTTCCGACGGGAGTGGTTTCGATCGCGCGGTGAATCTCATGAGCAACATCAACAGCTCTTTCCAAATCTAAATCTTGAATCATCACCACGAACTCTTCGCCGCCATAACGGCAAACCGAACCGCGGTCGCCAACGCTTTGTTTGATGCGCTGTCCGATCGCCTTTAATACTTTGTCACCGACACTGTGACCGTAGGTGTCATTGATCGATTTAAAATGGTCCACGTCGACCATCATTACTGACAACTTTTCGGCATCCACCTCCTCCCAAGCCTTCGATAATAGTTCCAAAAACGGGGCTCGGTTGAGACACTCCGTCAGCGAATCATACGACGCTAAAAAGTACAGCTGTTCGTTTTGTAACTCGATGGTCGCGATCGTTTGCGACAGTTGCTCACGTTTCTTTTCGGATTCAGTAATATCATCAAAACTAATGATCGCACCGCGACATACATCCTGGTCGTTAACGATTGGAGATGCATTGACGGAGAACTTAAACACCCCACGGTGATCGGTGAAATTAACCTGCTGCCCAATCAGCGGCCGGCGTTTGGTGACACAATCCAACCAACTCTGCGACGCGTCTCCAGAGTCCGTAAGCTTCCAATTGAAACGACCGATTTGATCGCCCAACAATTGGCCTTCTTCACATCCGACGATTTTCTGGAACGCTTGGTTGGAGTGAACAATGGCCCCCGATTTGTTGACCAACACGACCCCTTCGGTCAACGTGTCGAACGCTGAACGAACGCGCTGAGGAACGATGTTCGAAGGATTCAGATACTTCAGCACCCGCGAAAATAACAGCCACGTCGCCAACGAAACACTGCCGATGGTAAACATCAGTAGATCATAAGGAAAACTAAAATACCGCAGCAGTCCTTGAAAGCCGGTCGAATGAAAATGGACTTCTATCTTACCGAGGACTTGGCCCTTTGATTCATACTCAACGACCGCTAAATCTTCTGGGGCAGTTTCGAATTCAACAGATCTGCCAAACTTTGGGTCGCTGGTTTGTAAAATTTTCCCGTACTGATTCCGAACCACCAAACACTTCACATGGCCGTCAGCTTGCGCCAACCTTTCGATTTGTTGCTTTAACGCGCCCGAATTTCCAACCCGTCCGCGCTGCAACGCTGGCCCCAATGCCAAAGTCATCGACTTCGTCAGCGCGGCACGATGCTGGCGCTCGAACTCGTGCGGGGACGGCACGAGGTTCAACTGCAACGCAACCCAAACCATAATTCCGGCCAGCAGGCCAATGGTGACTGAAAGCCGGGCTGTAGTTCGTAGTTTCAACATTTTTAAAAAAGCGTTGCCATAAGGCAGGTAAGCGGGTCAGCATAAGCAATGGGAATCGCGAAGATCGATGTCGCAATCGAATAAACATAGGTTTCAAATAGTATTACGCCGTGTTTTTGAGCTTTTTTCTATGCGGCTTTCCCCACCGACAATTAGGCCTCACGATCGTGGTCGCGTAATTTCCCCCCTACACCAGCTCTGCAAATAGCTTTGCCAGCACGCCGAGTCAAAGTTTGACGGTTGTAACGATACTGCCACCTGTAACGAAAGTATTACTCTGCATTAAGCGGGTTTACTTCGTGTCTTAACGGTTGTAGGGCGATGGTAAGCACTAAGGTCTGTGACACCTGTTAGTATTGCTGGAGCCCGTTGTGCGAAATTTTCGAGTTGTAAAACAGTCCGCTAAAGCGTCAGCACTATTTGTGTTGGCTGTTTCAGCGTATTCTACCGCTGCTATCGCGCAGTCATTCGACTATCCTGCGGGAAGTCCAGCGCTGTTCAGTCGTGGTTCAGAAAACGCTAATTTCAACAACTCTCTGCACAGCGCCCCCAACGCCCCCCCGGTTGTTCCGACAACTGTTCCTCCGGTTGCCACCGTCCCGCAAGCGGTTGCAAAGCCCTCCTTGTTTTCGAGATTGTTCTCTCGCAGCAATAAAACGGCCCAACCCTCGTTTTCATCTTCATCTCTCTACCCTGTCCCGGCCACGCGCGCCCCGCGGTCGCCAAACCGACCTCCCGTCTCACCACAGAACGCCTCGCATCAAGCCAACCGGCCCAACCCACAAGCCTACGACACCCAAAACGTGGTCTACATCCATCGGCCACAGGATTTGGCATCCACTCCGCAAAAACGCACACATGCTGAAACAACCGGTTACCAACCCCAAAACCAGCCAACAGACATCGGGCCCGCGCGCTTCGAACAACAGCGTAACAAAACGCCGTATTCAATTTTAGAAAAGAGCAACGCAACCGCCACTCCAGCATCAACCCGATTGGCAATGGTAACCACCGCCAGTCCGCCTTCGATCGACCTATCGGCGCCTTCCAAAGCTGATTTCGATCCACCGCAACCGAGTGCGGCGATTGAAATTCAACCGCAACCTGCCCCCGCCAAGGCAACCCGCGTCGCCCTCCCCAAAAACGCTTTCAAACAGGAATTCGAGCGCGCGTACCGATACATCAATTCACCGCCGGCGTCACAAACACCGCCCGCGACGCGTGTCGCTGAATCCGAGAAACACCCCGATGGACTCAAATTTGGCGACTTCTTCACGCCCACACCACGTCAAACCGTGCAAGGTGATTTCTCATTGGAGGACACCCGCCCGATTAAAACACCCGAATTCATTAGTCCCCGGACATTCGAGCAATCCCCCAACGCTGCCGCACCGGATTTCATTCCGCAGCGTATCGACACGTTACCCAGCAAACCCACCAAACAACCTTCCGTCCAAGCACCGTGGAACGATGCGGAATCAGCAAACGCGAATCCACCAACGCCGCTAGAATCGATTCCGCGTCCGCCATCGAACCACGGTTTTTCAGACGACTTCGGCAGCCTCGACGATTGGCAACCGCCGCAGACTTCCCAACCGCAGAAGTCACTGAAGTCATTGGAAGAAGAATTAGAAACTCTGTCCCAAACCTTTAACGCGGAATTTGACGCAAACAGCATGACCACGGAGATGGTGTCCAAAGAGGAATCGCCGACTTGGTGGAAAACGCAGGTAATCCAACCGCTTCATCCTGAAAATCACACCCTAACAATCAATAGCAACGGCTTGGTATTTGCCGCCCTACAGAATTCGCCACGCATTCAAGCGGTTAGTAAAACGCCGTTGATTCGCGAACTCCAAGTCGTCGAAGCAGACGCTGAATTCGATCCAGTCCGTTTCGTCCGCAGCCAATTCCAAGACCGCGTTGACCCCGTCGGCAGCAGCCTCACCATCGGTCAAGGCAGCACCGAACAATTTCTCAGAGACAACATCTGGACCGCCGAAGGCGGAATCCGCCGCAAACTGCGCACCGGTGCCGACTTAACCGTTTCACAGCAACTTGGTTTTCAAAACAGCAACTCCAACAACTTCACACCACAGGACCAAGGAACCGCAACGCTGGCATTAAACGTCACCCAACCACTGCTCCGAGGACGAGGCCGCGTTTTCAACCAAGCTCAAATTCTGATCGCTCAATCTACCGGTGCCGTCGCATGGGAGGAATTCCAACAGGAACTTCAAGAGGAACTCGAAGGTGTCGTCAGCGCCTACTGGCAACTGTACCTCAATCGCAGCATCTACTTGCAACGCAAACGCAACGTCCAGCGCGGCCAAGCCATCCTCGATCGACTCAACGGTCGCCGCGCATTAGATTCCCTGCCGGCTCAAATAGCGCGTGCAAAATCATCGGTCCAAACTCGCAAAACAGAACTGGCTAACGCATTTCGAAACATCCGGAACGCCGAAACAGAAATTCGCCGCCGAATCGCCGATCGAAATTGGATGGCCAGCCAGTCTCTAGAATTGTTGCCCGAAGAACTACCAACGGTTGAGGATGTTGGCTGGAGAATCGACCAAGTCGTCCAGACGGCCTTGAACCACCGACCAGAAATTCGCGAATCAGTCCGCCGAATCAAAATCGCGGGCATCCAACGCGATGTCTCTCAGCACGAATTGCTGCCCGAACTTTCGTTTCTTTTTGGAACCTACGTCAGTGCACTACAAGGCGAAAGCGATGTGTTGGGGGCCTTTACCGATCAGTTCGGCGAAGTAACACCAGGCTACAGCTTCGGGCTGGAGTATGAACTACCCAAAAGAAATAGAGCCGCACGAAGTCGTTTCCAGCAACGCCATCTACAATTCAAGCGTTTGCAAAACGAACTTGAAGAAGTCATTCAGAATGTGATTGCCGAATCGCAAATCGCACTCCGGCGAATCGATTCTGCGGTACAAACGCTTTCCGCAGCCGAAGAAGCCATCGTTGCCGCCCGCGCCGACCTGAACCAGAACCAAACGCGTTGGGAATCGTTCGCCTTAGTGGAGGGCGATATCGCCGATGGAGCCACCCCCACCACCATCCTCGATCAGCTCCTCGATTCGCAAGAACGATTGTCGCAAACCGAAATTGTTTACGCCCAAGCCGAACTGGAACTGAAGATAGCCGAAGTCGCCCTGCAACGTTCAATGGGTACGCTGCTGATGCGTCAGCAAGTAACATTCGACCGTCAAATCATCAGCGACACTCCTGCGATCCGACTGCAAACGCAAACTGTAACTACGCCCGCCCATCAACGAATCCCAGTTCAAAACCAGTTTCAGTAAACCCCGGTTCAGTCCCCCCCGGTTCAGTAAACCAAAAAGGCTTCCGGGAATTTAATGGCGACTGGTTACCGTCGTCAAATTCGCCAATCGCGGCGGCGATCCAATGCTCGAAATTCAAACCTCCACCGGTCGATACTCCCAATCAGCCCGGCGTTTGCAGCGCTTTTCTGGGCGCTGTTGGCCGCGCTCAAACGGGTTCAAACGGGTTCAAACGGGTCGGATCGATCCACCGCGATCGAAGATGATGATCGCAGTCAACGTAAATCGCAGTGTTGCTTGTTTAGGATTATCAGCGGCGATCGCTCAGGAATTTACTTGCTCCAAGGAAGGCGCTGATAGACTATACCGGGCGCGCTCTACTTCCCAAGCTTAAATTGGAGTTCAACGTGAAATCATCATTTAACGATCTGTTTTCAGGCGGGACTTCTGTCTGGTTGAAAATTATCGGTGCCGCCTTAGTCGTGCCGGTTGTTGTGTTCGGGGCAGCCCGAAAAATGGCGCGTCGGGGAAAGGAACCTTTCCCCGACCAGCAAACTGCGATCGTAGTTTTAGCCGGATCTGCGATCGCGGGAGCTTTTCTGGGGGCCGCGCTTTGTGTGAAGGATGTGGTGAAAAACCGCATTGAAGCTGGCCAACCGGTAAACTGGTTTTTAAAATTATTTTTCGCGCGAGGGATCATCTCCGTGTTCGCATGGACACCGTTGTTCATTGTCGCATTGGTGGTTGTCCTCAATGTTTTAGGACTCTAACGTCAGCGTTTTCAAGTTTCAGCGTTTTCAAATTTCAGCGTTTTCGATCAAAACAAAAGTAGACGATAGTTCGGCAAAAACGCAGCATCGGCCTCCCCATACCGCCTAATAGTCAATCTCCAACCCGAATTGTTACCACAGCCTTTTCGTTTTCAATTTCCATATTGAACTTCTGATCGTCTGGAACAGAATACCGGTTTCAACTCGCCCAACTTTTCCGGACACCTCGATGGTTAAACAGCCCACAATCGTAAACGCGACCTCGCATACGCCCACCATCATCTTATTGATTCTCAATCTGATGATTACCTGTGCTTTGCTGGCTCATGTTGTTTACTACATCCCCAGCACCACCGACAGTGCCGCGGCACCAACAGACCGCGCCGAACTGGCAATTGATTTAGAAACTAATGGTGTCGGAACCATCGGTTTGGACAGTACGAACCGCGTCCGATTCGATTTGATTAAGCTCACCGGTGAAGGTACTACTCCCGAGGTTGTGCAGACCGTAACGGTCACTCAACAGGACTTTCTCAACTCGTTGGAACGTTTCAGTAGTTTCCGCGCGCTACTCGAAGAAAAAGAGATCATTCGCCGAAACGAGTGATAAATTCGCTTTTTTCCAGTCCGCGTTCACTTCTTCTTGATCGAATTTGTTAACGGTCTACAATCGACGTCCTTCTCCAGCAACAATCGTGCAGCCAGAAAGTCCTTGATGTCCGATCAGAACGCCGACCCGAACACCGGTCAGATTGACAACGTCCTCCACGAAGAACGCCTTTTTCCTCCGTCGGCCGATTTCAGCCAACAGGCGAACATCGCTTCGATGTCCGACTATCAAACGCTCTACGATGCAGCCAAGAATGATCCAGATAAATTCTGGGCCGACATTGCCAACCAAGAGATGCACTGGTTCAAACCGTTTGACCGCGTCGTTGAACAGAACGGCAAAGACGTTCATTGGTTCGCCGGTGGTCAAACGAACATGTCTTTTAATTGCTTGGACGCTCATATTGCGGCGGGAAATGGAGACCGCGCGGCGATCATCTGGGAAGGCGAACCCGGCGACCAGCGCACTCTTTCTTACGCCCAACTGCACGCCGAAGTTTGTAAGTTCGCCAACGTGCTGAAAAAGTTAGACATTGGTGTCGGCGATGTTGTTTCCATCTACATGCCGATGACCCCCGAATTAGCGATCGCGATGCTGGCCTGCACCCGCATCGGTGCGATTCACTCTGTCATTTTCGCGGGATTTTCGGCCGAAGCGATCGCCGACCGCAACAACGACGCCTCGGCAAAGCTTCAAATTACCAGCGACGGACTTTTTCGTCGTGGCAAAACTTTACCATTAAAAGAGACCGTTGACGCGGCGCTTGAGAAATCGCGGTCGGTCGAAAACTGCATCGTGCTCAAACGCGCTCAAAACGATTGCCCTATGACCGACCGTCGGGACCATTGGTGGCATGAACTGATGGACGGCGCGTCGCCGGATTGTCCTGCGACGCCGTTGGACAGTGAAGCAACGTCCTTCATTCTCTACACCAGTGGATCGACCGGAAAACCTAAGGGCATTCGCCACACCACCGCGGGGTACAACATCTGGGCAAAGAAAACCTTTCAATGGGTCTTCGACTGGAAGCCCGAGGACGTTTATTGGTGTACCGCCGACTGCGGGTGGATTACCGGTCATAGCTACATCGTCTACGGCCCGATGGCCAACGGCGCGACCTGCCTGATGTACGAAGGGGCCCCCAATCACCCCGCCCCCGACCGTTTCTGGGACATCGTAGAACGCCACAAAGTCACCATCCTTTACACCGCGCCCACCGCGATCCGCGCGTTTGTAAAATGGGGAGATCAACACATCGAAAAACACGATCTCTCTTCACTGCGACTGCTGGGCACCGTCGGCGAAGGCATCAACCCCGAAACTTGGATCTGGTACCACGAAAAAATAGGCGGCGGAAACTGCCCCATCGTCGATACGTGGTGGCAAACCGAAACAGGCGGCATCATGATGAGCCCTTTACCGGGGGCAACGTCCACCAAACCCGGCAGTTGCACAAAACCACTGCCCGGTGTCGTGCCGGTGATCGTCGATGAGTCGCTTACGCCGGTCGGCCCCAACCAAGGCGGAATGTTGTGCATCGCAAAACCTTGGCCGGGCATGTTGCGCGGTATCTGGGGCGACGACCAACGGTTTACCGAACAATACTGGTCAACCTATCCCGGTAACTATCTCACCGGAGACAACGCGCGGATCGATAACGACGGTTACTACTGGATTATGGGCCGCATCGATGACGTCATCAACGTTTCGGGCCATCGGTTAAGCACCATTGAAGTCGAAAGCGCGATGGTGTCGCATCCCAACGTCGCTGAATGTGCGGCCGTCGGACGGCCTCACGAACTCAAAGGCCAGGCTATCGCGGTGTTCGTGTCAATCAAAGACACCGAAGCTTCCGATCAACTGCGCGACGAACTTAAACTCCATGTCCGCAAGGAAATCGGCGCATTAGCGGTTCCCGACGACATCCGATTCACCGAAGCCCTTCCCAAAACACGCAGCGGAAAAATCATGCGGAGACTGTTACGTGACATCGCCGCCGGCCGAGAAGCCGCCGGCGACGTCAGTACCCTAGAAGACTTCAGCGTGCTTGCCAAAATCAGCGCAGACGACGAGTCGTAGAACTACCCCGTATCACAACGCCATCTGCCTGAATTCTGCAGCCACAACCGATTTACTTTTCCGTCGTTATCTCAATGATCGATTGCTCAAGTCCTTCGGTCGTGGCCTTTAGCTGCAGTGTTCCAGCCCCGCCTTTTTGTGACCTGATGATCACCAAAGCCAACCCATTGAACACCGGTCGTTGATGCGATTTAAATGGCTCCAAGCACGTTGGATCTCCGTTTCCGATCGCTAAAATTTCGCCCGGCCCTTTCAGTGTAAACTTGATATCATTATCAGACCTTGGCACAACGGCGCCCTCACTGTCAACGACTTGGACGGTGACAAATGAAAGATCCTCTCCGTCAGCGGCAATCGTTGCGCGGTCGGCCGACAATTTTAATCCGACCGCCGCGCCGGTGGTCTTCACCGTGGATTCGGCCCACAATTGGCCCGCCCGATAGGCGACGACTTTCAAGACTCCCGGCTGGTAAACGACATCGTCCCAACGCAACCTGTACTCAAAAGGTTTCTTCTTTTTGCGCCCTAATGATTTGTCATTAAGAAACAGTTCCGCTTCATCGCCAGAGGTATAAACGTGAACCGGCGTTACCTCTCCGATCCGCTCTGGCCAATTCCAGTGCGGCAAGATATGGGCCGATCGAAGCTCCGGCAGCCAACGGGATTGATACAAGTAGTATCGGTCTTTGGGGAATCCGCATAGATCAACGATTCCAAAATACGAACTGCGTGGCGGAATGTTCTTCCCCAATCGTTCCATTTCGTGTTTGACTCGCAAACGCTCTTGTGGATCGGAATAATTTAGCAAATTGGTTCGGTCTTTGTTATACGGCGTGGGCTCCCCGATGTAATCAAAACCCGTCCAAACGAACTCTCCCATCACAAAAGGGTGCTTATCTTGGGCCGCAAACTCAGTATCGGCGGGATACCCATTGGGCGAAGCGTACAGACCGTAATCGCTGACATGAAAGGATCCACCACAGCCTTCGCGCTGGTTTTGGGAAACAGGAAAAAAGTACTCCCCGCGCGAACTGATGCTGGAAGTGGTTTCGCTGGCGTACAGCGGCACATCAGGAAATTTCGCACGGATCTCGGCATACAAGTGAGGTTTATAGTTGATTCCCATCACTTCGGCCGACGCGCCAAATCCGTTCACCGCCGCATCGGGCTTGCTACAGCCAAAGGTTGTAGCGCGTGTTGGATCTTCGTCTTTTAAAATCGCGGCCAGCATTTTCACCACCGCCGTGTTGGCTAAATCGAGCTGTTCGAGCACTTCATTGCCAGTGCTCCACATGATCACTGAAGGGTGGTTACGATCGCGTCGCACCATCGCCCGCAGATCGCGCTGGTGCCACGCGTTGAAGAAACGATGATAATCATTAACCAACTTTTCCCGACGCCACGTGTCGAACGCTTCGACTTGAACCAGCATCCCCATTCGATCGCAAAGCCGCAGGAACTCTGGGTCTGGCGGATTGTGCGCTGTCCGTATTGCGTTGCAACCGAAAGATTGCAAGATCTCAATTTGCCGCTGCATCGCGCGTCGATTGACCGCCATCCCCAAAGGCCCCAAGTCGCTGTGCTGGCAGACGCCATTGATACGAACCTTGCGCCCATTAAGAAAAAAACCGTCAGTGCGAAATTCAAGTGACCGAATCCCGAACTCGGTTGTTTCGGCATCAACGGGCTGCCCATTTTTGAGCACCGTGGTCTTCACCTGATAAAGATGCGGCGTATCAAGATCCCAAAGTTTTGGCGAAACGATTTCCGCGACCGCTAAAGTTCCCGAACAAACCGCCAGTACCTCGGCTGATCCTAATTCAGAAACTTCATGTTGAACCTGAACGTCAGGTGCGTTATTTTTCAATTCGGTGCGAATCTCCAACGTCGCCCGTTCTGAAGAAATTTGAGGTGTCGCCACAAAGACGCCCCACTGAGCGACATGGACCGGATTCTTCTTCACCAAGCGCACGTGTCGATAGATGCCGCCTCCCGGATACCAACGAGACGATTCCGGTTTATTGTCCAACCGCACCGCGATCACATTGGATTGGCCAAATTTTAAATGGTCCGTAATTTCAAAACGAAAAGACGAATATCCGTAAGGCCACTCGCCGGCCCAAGCGCCATTGACCCAGACGTTGGTTCCCGACATCGCACCGTCAAATTCAATGAAAACCTTTTTTCCTTCGTCTGTGGGCGCAACGTCAAACGACTTCCGATACCATCCGATTCCAGGCCAAGGAAGTTTTCCCGAGCGATTGGGTAACCGGATATCGAACGCACTTTCAATCGCCCAATCGTGCGGCAAATTCAAAGTCCGCCATTGGGAATCGTCAAATTCAACGGTGTGCAGCTTCCGTGACTCAGGTGGCCAATTGCTTCGGCCTTGGCTTTGGTCAGCGTTTGTAATCTTCTGCGGGACCGGTGAGTCCGTCTTTTTGTCGGTCTTACGTTTCGTGTTGCCTCGGGCGTTCGTTTTCGCATTAATTTTGGCGTTTTTACCCTTTTTCCTTTTCGGTTTCTGGGGTTCAACCTCAACGTACTTTCCTTCTGGGTTTGCCCGAAAACGGGCGAACTTCCAGCCTTCGTCAAAATTGACGGAATCTTGGGCGAAGCTCCCGCCGCCAACGCACAACAGACTTGCACTCGTCAACAGCGCTGCAAAAAATCGAATCATAAAAGGCATCATTTCTTTCATAGCAAGGGGAGGGGAGGACATTAAAATCCCAACCGTTTTTAATTAAGTTGTTTTTCGCTGGTGGCTTTCTCGGATACAACCTCTTTTATAATAGCGCATTTCAGCAACCATCTCGGGCCGTTATCCGAAGTAATGACCACCGTTAGGTTGTTTCGCGGTCGCAATCCCGTAGCAGGATAACGCATTCCCTAATCAAACCGCTAACAACGTGTTTTGGAATTTCACTGTTTTGTTTACCTAAGTGTGCAAAATGAATCAAAGGGATGTTTGTTAGAAAACTGCCCTCGGGCGTCCTAACCTAAAGCCCGACACCGGTGCCGTGAACTTGGCTTTCGTTGCCCCAAACGATTTGCCAAGGATCTTTTGTTTTGATTTGCGTCGCTTTCGATTTCGCCAGTTGCGTTACGTACTTCGGATTTGCCGCCAGATTGTTTAGTTCCTCGGGGGCGCCGGCAAAATCGTACAACTCGAGTTCTTTGCGAAACAAATAGTCTTTCACCTTCCGATTTTCAAACATTGGATTTGCGCTGCGATGGATACTCTGCCACGTCGACGACGCCCACAGGTCTGACGCAAAAGGATAATCTAACCTCCACGCGATATTGAAAATCAATTTCATATCGTTCTGACGCAACACGCGCATCGGATAGTACAACGTAAGTTCATGGAAATTATGCGCCGCAAACATTTCGTCCCAACCCGACGGATTCGTTTCGGCCAGAACAGGCCGGAAACTACGGCCGGAAAATTCGTCAGCGTTATATTTTACTTCGGTAAAGTAAAGCACAGTCGGTGTCAAATCCGTCCACGAAACCATCGCATGGTTCACCACATCGGATTTGCCCTCCCGAGGGCCATTGACGATCAAATGCAATCGAATCCCCGGTTCGTAAGCCGTCGGCCGTCGTTTTAGCGCCCGAAAAAGCGACGCCGTTGTCGGACAAATAAATGACGATCGTTTTTTTAGTTTTACCAGCTTCGGCCAGCAGCGTTTGCAATCGCCCCAGCCCTTGGTCGATTCTGGAAACGGATTGATAGTACTGGGACAACTCCGCACGGCATTGGGGCGGGCCGGGAAGGAACTTCGGCACGTCAACATCTTCCACCACGCACTCTACCGGTATGACACTAGGAGGATAACCTTCGATCCGATTCCCAAAACGGTTGGGAGCATCCCAAGGCGTCGGCGTAATTAGAGTTGATCTGCCCACAGACGAACGGCAATTACGGAAACTCAAATTCAATGCGATACGCAGCAACCAACTTCTTTAAATTACTCCCATAGCTGACTGCCGAAATCTCTTTCGCCGCGTCGTTCTCACCCTGCATCCGAGCCGTCCCAATGACCTCATAGGGCGTGTCTTGCGATTCTAATTCGGCAAGGTTGGTCTTAATGGCTTGGACATGGTTGGGGTAAAGTTTGAGGTTTTGTTTCCGTTCCCCTTTTTTCAACAGCTTGCGATTTTTCCAAAGACTATTTAGGACTCCAAGCTCGGTACAATGACTTCCCCCCTTGAGAGCACTTGATGAAAAGATACTTTTGCTCAGGATGCGATTCAGCCAACGGCAGCGGCCTGCAGTTTTCCTAAACCGAAGGTCTGAATTTAGCGCTTTTGTCCTCACGATTGCGAAAGATCTGCGCCTAACACCGGTTTTATAATTAGCCCATGCCCCCGGATTCTTGAACAATCATGCCAACTCGGCCATCCCAACCGGCACTACCTTGGCTCCAAATCGTCGCGATTCATCACTGGACAACCAAAATAACCGCGACACACCGCCCTAGGGGACACCATATTCTCGTTAATGATATTTCACGCTTACGTTCTTTACGAAAGCTGTTCTATTTACGAGAATTAGCCAGCTTGGTGGATCGGAACGCAAACATGCGAAGCCACCAAACACAATCGCCGATCTGTTGACAGTGGTCGCCTGTTGCTCCATTGGATCGGACAATGGCAGTAGCGAGTCCAATGCGTGGTTCAAACCGCGCGTGCATTTGTTGATGCGGCCTTCAGTTTCGCGGCAGCGGACTGCCGCATCTCAACTTACAGCGATCCCAGCACAACCATCATCCAATTTTTATTAGAAGGTAGACTGAATGTCGGACGTGATCAAATCGTCAGCCCAAGCTATCGAAGAAAACGAACCTTACCTCAAGCAAACGGTCGACATGGACCCAGCCGAAACGCAGGAGTGGCTGGATTCGATCGACTACATCATCAAGAGCAAAGGGGCCGATCGCGCCAAGTACTTGCTCTCAGCGCTCGAGGCCCGGGCACGGCTTGAGGGCGTCGATATGGAGATGAAGTCCAATACGCCCTACATCAACACGATTAACAAGAAACAACAACCGGCCTATCCCGGTAACCGCGAGATCGAACGGCGGATCAAAAGCTTCGTGCGCTGGAACGCGATGGCGATGGTGGTAAAAGCCAACAAAGCTACCTCCGCCCCCGGGCTCGGCGGTGTCGGCGGGCATATCTCGACCTTCGCCTCCTCTGCCACGCTTTACGAAGTTGGATATAACCACTTCTTTCGTGGTCGAGGCGACACCGGGTACAACGGTGATCAGATCTATTTCCAAGGCCACGGTTCACCCGGCATGTACTCCCGCGCTTTTATGGAAGGACGGCTCAAGGAAGAAAATCTGCTGCACTTCCGCCAGGAACTCAACCCGGACGTCCAAGGACTATCGTCTTATCCACACCCTTGGTTGATGCCGTCGTTCTGGGAATACCCCACTGTTTCGATGGGGCTTGGGCCGATCATGGCAATTTATCAGGCTCGGTTCAACGAATACCTCAAGGACCGGGGCATCAAAGACACCAGCGACCAAAGGGTTTGGGCGTTCCTTGGCGACGGTGAATGTGACGAACCCGAAACACTCGGCGCTCTTACCTTGGCCGGTCGCGAAAAACTGGAAAACCTCACCTTCGTTATCAACTGCAACCTACAACGGCTTGATGGTCCCGTTCGCGGAAACGGAAAAATCATTCAAGAACTCGAAGCCATCTTCCGTGGCGCCGGTTGGAATGTCATCAAAGTTGTCTGGGGCGATGATTGGGATCCATTATTAGAAGCCGACGAAACAGGCCTCTTGGTCAAACGTATGGGCGAAATCGTCGACGGTCAGTACCAAAAGTACGTCGGCATGCCCGGTAGCTACGCCCGTGAGCACTTCTTCGGTAAGTACCCTGAACTGCTGGAATTGGCGAAGAATCTCTCCGACGAGAAACTTGAAACGATGCGGCGTGGTGGGCACGATCCCGAAAAAGTCTACGCGGCTTACAAAGCTGCGGTTGAACACAAAGGTCAACCGACCGTGATCCTTGCCAAAACCATCAAGGGCTATGGATTGGGCGAAGCGGGCGAAGGACGCATGATCGCTCACAACCAAAAGAAAATGAACGAAGACGAATTGCTGGAATTCCGCACTCGGTTCGGCATTCCGATCTCCGACGAAGAAGTCGGCAAAGCGCCCTTCTATCGTCCTTCGGAAAACAGCACCGAAATGAAGTACATGAAGCAGCGCCGCGCCGAATTGGGCGGGCCTGTACCTTCACGTCCCACAGAACACCCGTTGATCGATGTCCCCGCATTTGAGGATTACTCAAAACAAGTCCTGCGCGACTGTGGCAAGGAAATTTCGACGACTCAAGGCGTCGTAAGATTGTTGTCGCGTCTGTGTAGCGATAAAAAAATTGGTAACAATATCGTTCCCATTGTTCCCGATGAATCACGGACCTTCGGCATGGAGGGGATGTTCAAACAAGTCGGGATCTACTCCCACGTGGGACAGCTTTACGAACCGGTCGATTCGGACAATAAACTGGCGTTCTACAAAGAGGCCAAGGACGGACAACTGCTCGAAGAAGGGATCACTGAAGCCGGTGCTATGTCTTCCTTCAACGCCGCCGGTACCGCCTACAGTGCCCACGGCGTGAACATGATTCCGTTCTACATCTACTATTCGATGTTCGGTTTTCAGCGCGTTGGCGATCTGATCTGGGCCGCCGCGGACATGCGCGCCAAAGGGTTCCTATTGGCTGGAACCGCCGGCCGAACCAGCCTAAATGGCGAAGGGCTTCAGCACCAAGACGGTCACAGCCTGCTTAACGCAATCGCTTTCCCGACGGTTCGTGCCTACGATCCTGCCTTCCATTTTGAGACCGCCGTCATCATTTTCGACGGTCTGAAAAAACTGTACACCGATGGTGAAACCGCAATCTACTACATCATGGTAGGGAACGACAATTACGTGATGCCCGACATGCCAGAGGGCTGTGAAGAAGGCATCGTCAAAGGAATGTACAAGTTCAAATCGACCGCCGCCACCAATAGCCAACACCACGTGCAGTTGTTCGGTAGCGGGGCGATCATGATCTCCGTAATTCGGGCTCAGGAGATTTTGGCTGAAAAGTACAACGTCTCCAGCGACCTTTGGTCGGTCACCAGCTACAACGAACTGCGGCGCGACGCCGATCAGTGTCGCCGTTGGAACATGCTACATCCGACTCAACCGCCTAAGAAAAGCTACATCGAAACGGTGATGCAAGACTGTACAGGCCCCGTCATCGCGTCCAGCGACTACGTCAAGGCGCTCGCCGAACAGGTCGCCCCGTTTGTTCCAGGCGAAATGTTCGCCTTGGGTACCGATGGCATGGGGCGCAGTGCGACTCGGCCCGATCTGCGTCGTCACTTCGAAGTGGACGCTGAATCGATCGTCATCGCGACCCTCTACCAGCTTTCCCAAGAGGGCAAAATCGAGCCAACGGTAGTTGAAAAAGCGATTAAGGATTTAGGCGTCGACCCAGAGAAAACAGCACCCCTGTACGCATAATCCCAGACAATCCCGCAGCCCAAGCGCGCGAGTCCCCCAAAACACAAGCTCGCCGCCGAAGCGCGTGAATCTCCTTCCCCCAACAGTAACCCAAACAGCAACCCATTGGCCCCATATAAAAAACTTGCCTACCGCTCCACCATCCCGCCTCAGCGCGCGTACTGAGTTTGCACCATCGGCTTCAAACAACGTGGGCCAGTAAAATCAATCAACGGTGCGTAGGACCGATTCCAAATCGGCCTTACCACAATTGATTCAAACGAAAACAAAGACACTAGACACTAAGAATAGAGATACGAAATGGCCGTTGAAATTAAATTACCATCACTCGGTGAAGGTGTTGATTCCGGAGATGTCTTGGAACTATTAGTTACCGAAGGCGATACGATCGACATAGACCAAGGCTTAGTCGAAATGGAGACCGACAAAGCGACAGTCATCGTGCCCAGCGACCACGCCGGTAAAGTTATCTCGATCAGCGTCGGAGAAGGTGACACCGTCGAAGTTGGCCAAATCATCATGACCGTCGAAGCGGCTCAATCGGGAGCCCCACCGGCACCGGTCGAAACTCCCCAACCTGCGGCGGCCGCACCGCCGCAACCACCTGCGACTCCCGAACCTGTCGCACCGGCCCCCCAGGCCACGGTTCCGGTTCCAACACCTGCTACGCCGACACCGACTCCGGTTGCCGCCGCTTCGCCGGCACCAACACCGGCCCCCGCTAAAACCGCCCCCGCATCGGACCTCTCTAAAGTCGCTGCTGGCCCAGCGATTCGGCGATTCGCGCGCGAAGTCGGCGTCGACCTCCGATCGGTTTCTGGTACTGGTGAAAACGGTCGTATAACACGCGAAGACGTCCTTGCCGTTGTCCGTTCGGGAAGCGGGAGCAGTTCCGCCGCTGCCGGTGTTAGCGCGCCCGCTACGACCGGCGAATCAGACGGTTTCGGCCCAGTTCATATCGAAAAGATGCCGAAAATCCGCCAGGCTATCGCGCGGAAGATGCACGAATCATGGTCCACCGTCCCGCGCGTGACGAACTTTGATGACGCCGACGTGACCAAATTGGAAGTCATGCGTCAAAACAGCAAATCCGATTATGCGGAACAAGGAATCAAACTCACCACGATGCCGTTTTTGATCAAAGCCATCGCAATGTCGCTGAAACACCACCCGGTGATCAACGCTTCGGTCGACATGGAAGCCGGCAAGATCATCTACAAGGACTACGTCAATATCGGCATCGCGGTGGACACCGAACGTGGCTTAGTCGTGCCCTCGATTCGCAATGCTGACAAACTTAGCGTTGGTGAAATTGCGAAACAACTGATGGATCTTGCAGCCCGAGTCCGTGAAAATAATTTCTCAATGGATGATTTAAAAGGCGGCTCCTTCACCATCAGTAATCTCGGAGCCATCGGCGGTACCTATTCGACCCCAATCGTCAACACCCCCGAAACATCCATTCTCTTGGTTGGCCGGTCACGTAAATTACCCGTCGTTGTTGAAAACGACGAAATTGCCGTGCGATTGATGATGCCACTGAGCCTCTCGTATGATCATCGGTTGGTCGACGGTGGTGCCGCAGCACGATTCCTCAACGAGGTCATCGGTTATTTAGAAGCTCCCAGCCGACTTTTGCTGGCGTTCTAACATATATGTGAAAATTCAAATTTTCTAATCTCATGCGTAAGAATAAAACCTATTCTTACGCATGAAGTTTCTACTCTCCATTCCCTGTCAGCTGATTGTCGTGATTTTGGTCGCGACCTCAATCAGTACGCTGGTTTCCAAACCGCTCAAACCGCTCGTCGGCACCCTCACGATAAGCAACGCAGCGCACTCAAAGACGCCTTTATCGGCCGCCCAAACCGCCGCCGAACCGTCACAGGGTTTCAGTCTGCGCGATCTGCGACCGGTTTTTATGGCCCTTGCGGCAGCCGTCGCGACCTTCTTATTGTGGCACATCTACCTGTGTTATCGATCTGAATCTGCGATCGCCCAAGTCGCAAAAGTTGGCGGGCATATCAGCACTCCGGACGGTTTTACCGGCGTCATGCGTTACCTCCTTAGCGATGTACAAATCAATTTAGCCGGGAAACATGTGTCGGCGCGAACGATCGCCAGCCTTCAGCAGATTCATAATCTTACCAGCCTCAACGTAGCCAATTGCGATCTGAACCGAAAAACGCTGCTGAAGTTCGAGTACTGCCGTTTTCTTAAAGAGATCGATGTGACGAACAACTCGTTGTCGCAAGACACGCTGCTCGCTTTCCGCCGGAAAATATCAGCCACCATGCACCACGCTTAGGACGGATATTTCATGGGGCTGTTGTTGCTTTAGAATTTCCGCGCGATTCGTTTTCGCAGCCCGAATTTTGAATTTGTTGACTTCATGAGCGCAAGGCCCCCTT
>CALDYR010000026.1 GCA_937944405.1 uncultured Pirellulaceae bacterium | reverse complement strand
TGCTAACGGTAAAGTTCGGCTATGGGCCGAAGAATCTTTAATCACGTCCGCGATTGGGGCTTCTCATGCAGTCACACGGCTTCACGCAACGCCTTCATTACACGTTTCCAGCAAGCTTGTCACGCTTCATTTGGTAAAATGTTTTCCCTGCCACGAGTCACGGTTTTCGAACTCCGCCGCAATTGCCCGCAACACCGCTGGTTTGTCCAGACACCACTGCGGCCCTACAAAGTAATCCCCCGGTGCTTCGCCACTGACACGTTCGACCACCATCTGTCCAGGGATACGCTCCAAGAAATCCACAAGCGTGGAAATGTAATGATCGCGTTCCATCAATGTGACTTCTCCCGAACGGACTTGGTCGGCTAAAGGGGTGTTTTCTACACAGTATAAATTGTGGATTTTTACCGCATCTAAATTCGATTGCGCAACCTCGATTGCGGTTGCCATCATGTCGCGATGCGATTCGCCCGGCAGTCCCAGCATGATATGTGCACAAATTTCAAACCCGCGACCGGCGCTTCGTTCCATCGCATCCAAAAATGATTCGTAACTATCGGCGCGGTTCATCCACTCCATCGTTTTGTCGTGGATCGTTTGCAGGCCGTATTCGACGGTCAAGGGAACCTCGGCGGCCAATTCTTCCAACAAATCCAGCACGTCGTCGGGCACACAATCTTGCCGAGTCCCGATCGCTAGGGCGACAACCTCGGGGTGCGATATTGCGCGGCGGAACAATGGCCTGAGCACATCGACCGGAGCGTAAGTATTGGTCGCGGGCTGGAAATAAGCCATGAAATGTTTGCACTTGTACCGGCGTTTGACGCGCGCAATGCCCTCGTTCAACTGGTCCATGATGTCCTGTTTAGGCAGTCGGCGGGATGGGCTGAAGCTACGATTGTCACAAAACGTACAACCGCCAATCGCCACCGTACCGTCGACATTGGGACAAGTGAAACCCGCGTCCAAGCTCACACGTTGGACGCGGTGTCCATACTGGCGTTTTAAAAAGTAGCTATATGCGAAATATCGATGACCGTCGGCTCGCCAGTCGATATCGTGCCGGCTAAGGGGGGGATGGACGGTTGGCTGAGAACGGGAATTAGTTGACGACACTTTGGTAACCGCATAAATTGAATGTTCCTATCGGGAAGCTATATTCTGTTGTTTCCCACTAATTTTGTATACCTCCAAACTTCGAGTACCCCTAAACCATGTACGGCGAACTGATTCCTACCGGCGGCGGCGATCCTATTCCCTTAATGAAGAAACGACTGCGGATCGGACGGCGTGAGGGATGCGATATCATTCTGGACTTTGGCAATGTTTCAGGCCACCACTGTTTGCTGGAAATCGAAGAAGGCTACTGGTTTATCCGCGATCTGCGGTCGCGTAACGGCGTCAAAGTCCGTGGAAAACGCATTTTGGTGGGCGTTCGAAAACGCGTCGACCCCGGCACTCCGTTGATGATCGCTAAGAACGCGTACACCATTGAGTACGATCCTAACGCCTTGGGAGCCTACGGGACCCCTCCCCAGGAGGAAGTCGTCGACGATTTCTTCAGCGAATCGCTTCTGTCGCGTGCGGGGCTGAAAAACGACAACAACAAAAAATAGGGTCGCCCTGAAACCATCGTGCTCTGAAACCATCGCGCCCTGACCGCAGTGGTTGCGCCAGAATTTGCGCGAAGAGATTCGCGCGAAGAGATTCCCACGACCGCATTCGATTAAATCGCATCCATCTAAATCTAAATGGGGCTCTTCCCGAATTTTAATGGCAAGTTGGAAGTTGTAGTGCGATTGGCCAGAATTCCCGACGGCTATGTTTACGGCAATTCCGGCCTATCCCCTATCAATCACTGGAACCGGTAAGCTCGAGGCATTAGGTGCCAGAAGTTTCCGGGAAGAACCAAGACATAAATATAAACACAAGCATTCGCGATCGGCGCAAGACATCGATCTTCCAATGTCAAAATGGCAGGCTCGCCGAGTAATCTTCTCGTCGAGCCTTTTTCTTTCGTAATTTTGGCAAAATTCGACTTCGGCACGCTCCTTGCAACAGATGGATTGGGCTCAGAGGTCGGCTGTCCATTCGGCAGATTGCCAATTTCAACAGAGCCACTCATCTGCGGAATCTGCGGAACAACCTAGTTCACGGCAAGGGGTCGTGGCAAGCTTTATTTAGAGGAGGCCTCTTATGGCACAAGGCGAAAAAATTATCGGAATCGATCTTGGAACGACGAACTCTGTCGTGGCTGTCATGGACGGCAACGAACCCACCGTCATCGCAAACCAAGAAGGCGATCGTACTACCCCCAGCGTAATCGCGTTCAACGACAAAGGCGAAACGCTTGTCGGTGCCCCGGCGCGGAACCAGCGTGTCACCAACCCCGAGCGCACGATCTACTCGGTGAAACGTTTCATGGGGCGACGCCATAGTGAAGTGGCGGCGGAAGAAAAAATGGTCCCCTACGGCATTACCGGCGGTGCCAATGAATACGTCGAAATCGACGTCGATGGGAAGAAATACACGCCCCAAGAAATCTCCGCTAAAACGCTTCGCAAACTCAAAGAAGCCGCCGAAAGCTACCTCGGCCACAAGGTCAATAAGGCCGTGATCACAGTCCCGGCCTACTTCAACGACGCTCAACGGCAGGCCACCAAGGACGCAGGGCAGATTGCGGGATTAGAGGTCGCTCGTATCATTAACGAACCAACCGCCGCCGCGATGGCCTACGGTTTGGACAAAGCAAAGAGCGAACAGAAGATCGTTGTCTTCGACCTTGGCGGTGGAACGTTTGACGTTTCCGTTTTGGAACTCAACGATGACGATGGAATGAAAGTTTTCGAAGTCATCAGCACCAGTGGCGACACGCATCTGGGCGGAGACGACTTTGACGACGTGCTGATTAACTTTGTTGCCGATCAGTTCAAAAAAGACAACGGCGTTGATTTGCGTGATGACACGATGGCGTTGCAGCGTCTTCAGGAAGCCTGTGAAAAAGCGAAGAAGGAGCTTTCCAGCGCCCAGCAGACCGATATCAATTTGCCGTTCATCACCGCCGATGCTTCGGGACCGAAGCACTTGCAGATGAACGTTACACGCGCCAAATTCGAAGAGCTGGTCGACAAATTGGTTGAACGCTGCAAAAAGCCCGTCGAACAGGCCCTCAAAGATGCCAAACTATCCCCCAGTGACATCGACGAGGTCGTTTTGGTGGGTGGTTCTACCCGCATGCCAAAAGTCCAATCGATGGTCAAAAGCGTCTTCGGCAAAGATCCCCATCAAGGCGTCAACCCGGACGAAGTTGTCGCTTTAGGTGCCGCAATTCAGGGAGCCGTTTTGGCTGGCGATCGTAAAGACGTTTTGCTCTTGGACGTCACCCCGCTGACCCTTGGCATTGAAACCGAAGGCGGCGTGTTAACAGCTTTGGTCGAACGTAACACCACGATCCCGACCGAAAAGAAACAGGTCTTCAGCACCGCGGCCGACAATCAGACCGCCGTCACGATCCAAGTGTTTCAAGGTGAACGAAAAATGGCGGTCAACAACCGCCTGCTGGGTAAGTTCGACCTCACCGGTATCCCGGCCGCTCGACGCGGCACGCCACAGATTGAAGTCAAGTTCGACATCGATCAAAACGGTATTCTCAACGTTTCTGCCAAAGATCTTGGCACCGGCAAAGAAGCCAATGTCGAAATCAAGCAGTCTTCTGGTTTGTCTGACGAAGAGATCGAACAAATGAAGAAGGACGCGGAAGTGAACGCCGAAGAGGACCGTAAGCAGTTCGAACTGGTGACCGCCCGCAACGAGGCTGATTCCATGTGTTATCAGATGGAGAAAACAATCGCCGACAACGAAGACAAATTGGATGACAGCGACAAAGAACCCCTGCAAGCGGCGATCGAAAAAGCGCGCGAAGCTGGCAAAGGTGACGATGTCGATGCGATTAAATCGGCAGTGAAGGAGCTTGAACAAGCTTCGCACGCGGTCAGCAAAGTGCTCTACGAGAAATCCGAAGCCGCCGGCGGCGAAGCGGGAACCGACCAGCCTTCGGCCGACGAAACGGTAGACGCTCAAGACGATGCGATCGATGCGGAATTCGAAGTTAAATCCGAATAGATCTCATTCGTTGCATCACAGAAAATTCCGAAATGACGTGCATTTATGCACGTCATTTTTTGCGCGCTTGAGGGAAACAAATGGGGGCTCCAGATTAAATGGTCACCAGCAAATAATCAAGCTTATCGGCACATTGTTTGCAGTTTAGCGGACGTCACAAACTAAGTGTGCCAGATACGGCACGTTCTTTTAACAAGGTTCATTCCCCGGAGCCCAAAATGTCATTTCAGCTTGAAAGACTTACCACCAAAACGCGCGAAGCGATCGCCGCCGCTCAGCGCGCCGCTTCGTCTCAAGGCCATGTTGAAATTAGCGCCTTGCACTTGTTATACGCTTTGGTTAATGAGCAAAACGGTGCGATTCGCGCGCTGCTGAAGGCGGCTGGAATACCGCTTACCCAACTCGCTTCGATCGTCGATTCGGAGTTGGAACGGTTGCCGCGATCGGACAGCCAAAACGCGCCGGGGCCCAACCGGGAGCTACAGACAATTTTTGAAACCTCTGGCACCGTCATGACAGAGATGGGCGACGAGTTCATCTCGACCGAACATCTTTTGCTGGCCATAACGCGCGTCAACGCGCCAGCCAAACGTATTTTGGAACTCAATGGTGTCAATGAGAACTTGCTGAAATCTGCCGTTCGGACGGTGCGTGGCAATGCGACGGTGACCGATGCGGACCCCGAAGATAAGTATCAAGTATTAGAGAAATACACAATCGACTTAGTGGAACGCGCCAAAGACGGGAAGCTCGACCCTGTCATTGGCCGCGACGAGGAGATTCGACGTGTGATCCAAGTGCTTTCGAGGCGGAGTAAGAACAATCCGGTATTGATCGGCCAACCCGGCGTCGGCAAAACCGCGATCGCCGAAGGGCTGGCCTTACGTATTGTTCAAAACGATGTTCCTCAGAGCCTCAAAGATAAACGAGTGATGGCCTTGGACATGGGGGCGCTGATCGCGGGAGCAAAATTCCGTGGCGAATTCGAAGAACGACTCAAAGCGGTCCTCAAGGAGGTCGGCGAAGCGGCCGGACAAATTGTGTTATTTATCGATGAGCTTCATACCGTCGTCGGTGCGGGTGCATCAGAAGGCGGAAACGATGCAGCGAATCTGCTCAAACCCGCGCTCGCGCGGGGGGAGTTGCACTGCATCGGTGCAACAACATTGGATGAATACCGTAAATACATCGAAAAAGATCCCGCCTTAGAACGCCGCTTTCAACCGGTTTACGTCAATGAACCAACTGTCGAAGACACCGTTTCGATTCTGCGCGGGTTGAAACAGCGATACGAAACCCATCACGGAGTTCAAATCACTGACAGTGCGTTGGTCGCGGCGGCCAATCTCTCCAATCGCTATATCACCGACCGCTTCCTTCCCGATAAAGCCATCGATTTGATCGACGAAGCTTCGGCACGGTTGGCGATGGAACGCGACAGTGTCCCGCGCGAAATCGACGACGTCCAACGCAGGCTGACCCAGTTGGAACTCGCGGCCCGGCAACTGGCTGACGAAACCGACGCCGACGTGGTGAAGCGTTTGGAATTGGTCACCCAAGAGATGAAGCAGAAACGTTTGGAACTGGCTGATCTGCGCGAGCAATGGGAGCACGAAAAACTCGGCATGACCGATGTGCAAAAATTGCGACAGCAGCTCAGCGATTCGGTTCGTGAGTTTGAAAAACTTGACAGCGTCATCAAATCCCGCCAATCGTCCGGGCAATCCCCCAGTGAAGAAGACTTCCACAAACTCTACCAGCTTGACAGTCGACGAAAACAGTTGGAATCACAAATCGAATCTGCTGAAAACGTTGCCACGACCGAGACTCGCACCGATCGCAAAAAACTGCTTTCTGAAAGCGTGACCCATGAGGAAATTGCTGAAATCGTCAGCGTTTGGACCGGCGTTCCTGTCACGCGCATGATGGAAACTGAAAAGGCGAAGCTATTGGTGATGGAGGAGCGGTTGCAGCAGAACGTGATCGGGCAACGGCAAGCCGTCGAAGCAGTCAGTAACGCCGTAAGACGTAGTCGATCGGGTCTACAAGATCCCCATCGCCCGATCGGTTCGTTCATGTTCCTGGGCCCAACGGGGGTGGGTAAAACCGAACTCTGCAAATCACTTGCCAAGGTACTGTTCAACGACGAAGCGGCGATGATCCGAATCGATATGAGCGAATACATGGAACGACACAGCGTCAGCCGGTTGATCGGCGCCCCTCCGGGGTACGTGGGCTACGACCAAGGCGGTAAACTGACCGAAGCCGTGCGTCGCCGGCCGTATTCGGTGATCCTTTTAGACGAAATTGAAAAAGCGCACGACGATGTGTACAACATTTTGTTACAGGTTTTGGACGACGGGAGGCTGACCGACAATCAGGGCCACACCGTAGATTTCACCAACACGATCATCGTCATGACCAGCAACGTCGGCAGCCAGATCATTCAAAAAGTCACCGAAGAAGGCGGTGACGAAAAACAAATCGATGAAGCGGTGCAAGCCGCATTGCGAGCCCGGTTTACGCCGGAGTTGCTCAACCGTGTCGACGAGAAAATCGTGTTCCACCCGCTGAGCCGATTGGAAATTCGATCGATTGTGGATTTTCAAATCGAATTGTTGGCTCAACGTCTGAAGGAACAGGATTGGTCCCTGGAAGTAACCGACGACGCGCGGCAGGCAATCGCTGATGAAGGATTTGATCCCGTTTACGGAGCCCGTCCACTAAAACGAGTCATTCAGACACGGATGGCCAATCCAATCGCGACGGAACTTTTGAAACGCGATGACGCGCAGCGCGGCCAAGTCAATGTCGACTTCGATGGGCAAGGGTTCGTGTTCTCAAGTTAGGCAAACCGAGTCAACCCCTCGTTGGTAGGCCGCTTAATTTGCCTGATAGGGCAAATTCCAGTTGCCAATGGGCCACATATTGGAAAATAGGTGCCGACAGATAACTGAAGTTATGCCGCTTATCCCGGTCATGTTGGGATAAAACGGCCGGGGATGGGTTGTTAAGTGCTGCCAAGGAACCAAAATAGTTGAGGCTGCAATTAGTGTGAGGTAAGATTTGGCGGCCCCGCGCTAATTGCGTCCTAACTAAACGTTCCCCGAAAAAAAACGAGCGATTTCAACGTTCGAAGTCTAACGATGGCAATCAAGGCATCTTGCGGTAACTGTAAATCATCCTTTAACGCGAAGGATTCGTTGGCCGGTCGTACAGTGAAATGCCCTAAATGTGGGGAGAAACTGCGCGTTCCGGGGGAGAAGGTTGGTGCTTCGGGGGCTTCTTCGGGCAAAACCAAACCCAAGAAAAAACGAATCAACCCGTCCGAAGGCACGTTCAGCGTGATGGATGAATTGCTGGATGAGGCGAAGGTGCGCACGAAATCCAATGGGCTGGCGTGCGACGATTGTGGGGCTGAACTTGAAGTGGGGGCGACGCTTTGTATCGAATGCGGATTCAACCTGGAAACGGGGGCCCGCTTGCGAACAGACGCCTTTGATGATGACGCCAACGACACTGACTACGGTGCAACTTCGGCTGATAAAATGATGAGGCAAGCCGAAAAAGATATTGCCGAAACACCCGTCACTGGCGACGATCAAGACTTCGGCGACGGAGCTGAATCATTGGTGATCGCGGGAGTTGCAGGAGTTGTCTTGGTAGCGTTTATGGCCGTTGCGCTGTTGATTATCTATCTGATGGAGAATCTTTCCGACGTTATCCATTCCTCGTTTATCAGTATGATCGCTTCGATCTTGATGGCCGTGGGCTGTGTGGCGTGGATCACGATTGTTGCGTTCTTGGTGAATAAGTCGCAGGGCATTATTTGTTTGGCGACCGGTGGTCTGTACTGTATCGTCTTTGGATTTTTACAGGGCAAACAATTGTTGCTGCCTACCATTGTCCTACTGATTTCGATTCTGATTGCGTGTGCATCAGGGTACTACTTCGTTAACTACGCCCCCGAACCCGGTGCCCTTTAATCGAGGTTCTTCTGAGAATTTATTTGGGGCTTGCTGGAATTTAATAAGCGGTCGGAAATCCGTGGTCAGATTCGCCAAAATTTCGTTTGGAGCGCAAGGAGAATTCAGAGCAATTCCGCCACGGTGACGACACACATTGAAATGTCGAAGGCCCGTTAACAGTCGACGCGCGATGGAAAGCTCTGGATTATTAAAGGCGTTTTTTCTATTTCTAACTTGGCGTTGATGGTCATTGCAAAATACGTTGCTAAATCGCAGCGCCGCACTTAATGGTACGTCTGACCTTAAAAAGGCGTGAGATTCGGGAATGCTGCGTTTAGCGAAATTCTGCGTTTAGCCAACCGGCTCCTGTTTTTTGTACAGCGGTGGCAAGACGAAAAAACATCCTGAGCCGTTTCTGTTTTAGTGATTGCTCAAACGGCGTCGGCGAGCGAAACCTATCATTCCTAAAACGAGCACCGCGCTGGCTGAAGAGGGCTCGGGAACGGCGACCGTTGCCAACGTCAAGGAACTTGCACTGAACTGAAAACCCGTAACGAACTCATCGCCGAAATTGACGTTCACGACGGTGCCGGTGACAGGATTAACCCCTCCGGTATTGTTGCTGTTTTGAATTTGCCCGGTACCATCTGCGAACAGTTGGAACAGTGGTGGGTGAAACCGTCCCGTGTTGACTTCACGCGCGTTAATTTCGAAGATCAAGCCGGTTCCATCGGCGACTAACTCAGAGGCTTGCAGGCCATCGGATAAATCAGCACCTGCGGCCACTTCGAAGTCCAGAGAGCTTCCTTGGGTGAAGAATTCAGCACCACCGATGGAACGCTGAAGATTAAATTGGCTGAATCCAGAGGGCACAACGGCGGCGTCGAGGTCACCAAAAACTTGATACACAACGCTATTGAGGGTTGGGTTGTTGTAAACCGTTCCCGCCTCTAAGTTCCCGGCGACGTCGATGGAGAAATTAAAGTTTTCGACCCCGCTGGTGGTCGGGGTAAAGTTGGAAAAGCTTGCCTGGTCAAATTCAATCGAGAATTGCGCTCGCGCCGTAGTTGGAATCGCAAGGCATGCGAAAGCGGCGGCCACAATTAAAAAGTTCATCGCGATCTTCATAGTGAATTACTTCTATGGGGTAGAGAAACGTAGATCTTCTGGAGCTGTCCTAATAGGCGTCCACAGTTGGATTATTTTCACCCCTACCGTTAACAAATGTAACCGTTGTCCACGCGCTCCGTAAGCCAGTTCACGCACCGTTGCAAATGAAGTTGCCAAAGTGTGCAGGTTTACAATTAGTCGATGCCCAAAGCAGTCAGTTTTCAGTTGCATCGCGCGAGGATTCACGCGCTTTCCCATCGGGTTGGTGTCAAAAGATTGGTCTGAAGCGTAACAGGGGACGCGTAAAAATTGCATGGGGGTAAAACCGCCCCAACGGATCCACCGTTTGTTGGACCGGCGGTCACTGAGGGCCAATGCCCACCAGTGTCACCGCGACGGTCATGTAGATCACGATGCCCAAAATATCGACGATGCCGGCAACGAATGGGTTGCTCATGATGGCCGGGTCCCAGCCAATGCGTTCGAAAATCAACGGTAGCACTGACCCGCTGAGGGTCCCTGCGATCACCACTAAAATCAACGTGATGGGAACGACCAAAATTGACATCCAATTCGCGGCTTGTTGTTCTGCCGGCACCAAAAACCATGACGCCAGTGTCCCCAGAACCGCCAACCCAACCCCCAACAGCAATCCCATCACCAACTCCCGCCTAATGACCGTCGACCAATCGGTTAATTTGATATGATCGCGCGATAGGGCGGTGATAATCAGCGTCGCGGATTGGCTTCCGGAATTACCTCCGCTGCTAATGATCAAGGGAATGAACAGAATCAGCCATTGAATCTCTTCGGTAATTTTTTCATACCGTTCCAATGCGAACGCGGTCAGTAAAGCACAGAAAAACAAAATCGCCAGCCACAGCCCGCGCTTCCAAGACAGCGTCAACAAGCCCGTGCGGAGGTAACTTTCGGCTAACGGTTCCATCGCGGCGCTGCGATGGGCGTCTTCGGTGGCCTCTTCGCGAAAAACGTCGATAATGTCATCGTGTGTGATGATCCCCGCCAACCGACGGCTTGAGTCGATCACGGGAATGGCTAATAAGTCCAATCGTGCGACTTTTTCGGCAACTTCTTCTTGATCGTCCATCACCAAAGCGGTCACCAAATCGGTTTCCATGATGTCCGCGAGTTTCGTCTCCGGTGCCTTCATGCGCGAAAGTAATTGCCGGGCCGAAACCAATCCCTGCAAACGTTCTTCTTGGTCGACGATATAGAGGTAGTAGATCGTTTCGTAATCTTCGGACTGACGACCAATTTCTTCGACGGCTTCACGGATCGAAAGATTTTCTAAAAGCATCGCCATTTCGGTGGTCATCACCGCGCCGGCAGTGCCATCAGGATACTGGCTTAATCGTAGAATGTCTCGACGGTCTTCCACTGGCAACAAATCCAACAACGACGTCCGCAAGTCGTCGTCGATGCCCTGCAGAAGATCAACCCGATCGTCCGAAGGGAGGTGGCGGATCAGCGTCGCGGCCTGTTGCCTACGATCGGTCGCAATCAAGTCCAATTGCCGGTCGCGATTGAAGTATGAAAAAATATCAGCAGTGACATCGTTGTCGGCGTGTTCTAAAACCTGCCAGACTTCGTCATCCTCCAGCCCCTCCATGAACATCGCGGTGCGCGATGGATGCAGCGCAACACAGAAACCAGACAGTTCCTCAAGGTTCTGTTCGGCGAGCATCTCGCGAAGCTCGGGAATGAAGAGCGTGTTGATCATAGGAACAAAGCGGAGGAGAAAATTTATTAGGTATGAAAAGAGCCTGCGAACAATAATCGGTCGAACATTAACAGGGCCAACGCCACGGGGGATTGTTCCCGGGGCTGTTTGAACATTTACGTCGCGATTATTTTATCCAGTTCGTCTTTTAACTTTGGCAAAATTTCATCGTATCCGAAGGCCCCTAATTCTTCGGTGCCTTTCTTCAGATTCACGACTTTGGGGCCACACCACAAACCAAGGTCGGCGTCATCGGTTTCCCCCGGACCGTTGACTCGGCATCCCATCACCGCGATCGTGATGGCGTGTTGTTTCGCGTATTGTGTCATCTCTTTGACCTGTTCAGCGAGTTCGACGAAGGCTTCGTTTTCGACGCGCGAACAACTGGGGCAAGAAATTATGTTGAGGGTATTTGTGTCGAAGGTCACGACACTGCGAACGCGCCCGGCGTAAATGTCTTCGACGATCGAATGCCCCGCGGCGATTTCTTCCCCCTTGCGTTTGTTGGGCAGGGTTAGCGAAACGCGCACTGTGTCTCCGATTCCAAAACCGATCAACTGTTCAAATGCGATTCGTGTTTTGATGATTCCTTCGGGTGGCATCCCGGCTTCGGTGACGCCTAAATGCAATGGGATTTCAGGGCGTTTGGCGGCAAATCGTTTGTTGACTTCAATGACTTTGGCGGGGTCGGAATCTTTCAGGCTGACGCAGTAACGCGTGAAATTGATCGAATCCAGAAACTCGCAATGCTCCAACGCGCTTTCCAGCATTGGGGTGATTGAATCTTCGTTGTCGTATTTGTCTTTTTTGGCCGGATCGACGCTGCCACAATTGACGCCCACACGGATCGCGCAGGCATTATCGTTGGCTACGCCGGCGATAAAGCGCACTTTCTCCTGCCAATGTTTTTCGATTTCGTGGTGATAAAGGTGGCCGGGGTTGTAGCGAATTTTGTCAACGTGCGGGGCGACGACCTGCGCCAGGCGATAGTTTTCTTGGAGATCGACCGAAAGATTCGCGGTCGTTTGACGGCGGATTTCAGCTAATGCGGCGGCGTCCTTTTTGCTGTCCACCGCGATTCGAACGACGTCCGCACCCGCGTCTTGCATTAAGTTGACCAATGCCACGGTCGCATCGACGTCGGTCGTTTTGGTGGCCGTCATTGACTGTACCGCGATGCGATTATCTGCACCGATAGTGATGGTGCCAATTTTTACAGGGCGAGTTGGGTTGCGTTGAATGTCAGGCACAAAGTGCTCCGAAGTTTGAGAGTTTGTGGGGGCTGAACAGCCGAAATTGTACGACAGCTAAGTCTGATTCAACTGCCGCGATTGAACGATAACAATTCGTGTGATTCTAAGTGATAAACATCGCATCGCCGTAGCTAAAGAAGCGATATTTTTCTTCGACGGCGGCTGAATAAGCGCGCCTCATCAATTCATCGCCGCCGAAGGTCCGAATCATCACCAGCAACGTGCTGCGGGGGAGGTGAAAGTTGGTGATCAAACCATCGATTGCTTTGAATTGGTAAGGCGGTTTGATGAATAGGTTGGTTTCGCCCTGCCAGGGTTGCAGCGCGCCACCGGCGGCGGCGGTTTCGAGCACCCGAACGCTGGTGGTACCAACGGCGATGATGCGTCCTCCATTGGCGCGACACGAATTGATCTTCTGGACGGTGGATTGGTCGATGTGCCCCCATTCGAAGTGCATTTGGTGTTCGGCTAAGTCTTCGGCGGTGACCGGCCGAAAGGTCCCGATGCCGACGTGCAGAGTGACTTGTGCGGTTTGTACGCCGCGTTTTTGTAGTCGCTGCAACAATGATTTTGTCAAATGCAAACCGGCTGTGGGGGCCGCGACGGCGCCGACGTGTTTTGCGTAGAGGGTTTGGTAATTTTGAAGATCGCTGTCGACCATTGATCCCCCACGAATGTAGTGCGGCAGCGGCACCCGACCGATCTGATTGAGAACCGTTTCGAAGTCGCCTTCTAATTCTGGCTGCATGACCCACGATCCGTCGTCCAAACGCGCTACCAGCGTCAGCGTGGAACGTTCCATCCCATCACGGTCTCGGACGGTCACGGTTTCTCCGATGTTCATGCGTCCGCGGGTCTTACAAAGCATGTTCCATTTGCCTGCAGCGTCGGATTTAAGGAAAAGGCCTTCCCAGCGCCCACCAGTGGCGGTGCGTTTGCCCACGAGTTTCGCCGGCAGTACCTTTGTGTTGTTCAGCACCAAGCAATCTTCGGGTCTGAGCAATTGAGCGAGGTCTCTTACGTGGTGGTGGTCGACCGATTGGTCGGATCTGTCGACGGTTAACAGTCGGGCGTCTTCACGATTTTGCAAAGGAAACTGAGCGATCAGTTCTTTGGGAAGGTCGAAGTCGTAATGAGCCGTATTTTGCAGCGATGAAGTCATAAATAGGTCGCACACTTGATTGCGGCGAAATTAACAGCCCTTAAAAAGGTGCTGTCATGGGTGAAAGTTAAGTTAAGTCGCTCTATTTTGAATTTTCGATGGCTTTTTTTACTCGGTGTTTTCAACACGTAGCTGATTTTCACCGAGTAAAATCGACGTCGAGTTGCATTGACGCTTGGGAGCGAGGGAGTATCTTCTGGTTGTGGGATTTTGAGGTTCTTGTGTTCAACCTGAGGTGATGGAAAAAGGAAACTTCGACTTTTATCGGTTCAAACGCCAGTGCAATCTTCCCGCGTTTTATACGGTTTACTTCATTGCACGTGGTAATGAAGGCGGTCGCTGGACGGAGGTTGCATGAGGTTGCATGAGGGAGTCCGTGGGAAATTTGCGATTTTACACCGGTGGCTGGATTTCGTAAGAGACCTTTCAGTTTCACGATCCTTAATAATTTATTCGTGGCTGGTGTTGTATTGCATTGCGATGCCGGTCGATTACCGCACGTCCTCGTGTTTGCCTTTTTGTCGGCAGGTGTGATGTTATCTTGGTCACAGGAAAACATTTGCTTGCCGAGTCCATGGGACATGATGTCCGCTGTTTGGCAAGCCGGTCGTTGGTGGAGTAGGACAACAACTTTATCCAACACCAATGTCGGTTGGACGACAATGATTGTCGTCCAGCCGATTTTTCTTTTGCAATCGGCGGGGTGTGCTGCAAATGATCGGCGTCTTGCGATAAAATTTGGAATCGTTGGACGGAACTGACAAACAGCAATCTTCTTTTAATGCAAAATGATCAACGTAAACCGTTGACCGCAAACTGTTTAATGCAAACTGACTTAATTTTGGGAACTGCCGGGCATATTGACCATGGCAAAACTTCACTTGTGAAGATGCTGACCGGTACCCAAACCGATCGCTTACCCGAAGAAAAAAAACGCGGCATCACGATCGAATTGGGGTACGCTCAGCTTTCTCTACCGCCGTATCAATTGGGCATCGTGGACGTTCCGGGGCACGAGAAATTTGTCCGCCAGATGTTAGCCGGAGCCACCGGGATGGATCTGGCGATGCTGGTGATTGCCGGTGATGATTCAATTAAACAGCAGACGTTAGAGCATTTGGATATTATTCGGCTTTTGAACCTTTCCACCGGCGTGATCGCGCTGACCAAGTGCGATCTGGTCGAAGCAGAATGGCTTGAGATGGTGGAAGAGGAAATTCGCGGCCTAGTGGCGGGAACGTTTTTGGCCAATGCGCCGATCATCCGCTGCAGCAGCAAAACAGGGCAGGGGATCGACACCCTCAAAGTGGCCCTTAAAACGTGCTGTGACCGCGTTGCGAGCGAACGACAATCGGCCTCAACGGGCCCGTTTCGCATGGCGATTGACCGGTCGTTCTCCGTCGAAGGCCACGGAACGGTCGTCACCGGTAGTGTCAGCAGCGGCAGTATCACCGTTGGTGATACCTTGGAGATTCAACCCGCAGCGGTCGAGGCTCGGGTGCGGGGCCTGCAAAATCACGATTCCTCTGCCACCGGCGTCAGTCGCGGCCAACGCGCGGCGATCAATCTGGCCGGCATCCATCATCTCGACATCCAACGCGGGCAAGAGATTTGCGAACCCGGTCACCTGTTAGCCTCTACTATTTTATTGGTTCGAATCGCGATGCTGCCTAACATCGTAAGACCGCTAAGAGATCGGGCTCGGGTGAGGTTTCATCTGGGGACCGCAGAATTGATGGCCAATGTGCGGTTGTTGTCGGGGGAATCAATCGCGGCCGGAGAAACCTCGATCGCGCAGCTTTACTTGAACGATCCTTGTGTGGCGGTGTGGAATCAACCATTTGTTGTACGAAGTGAGTCGCCGGTTGAAACCATTGGCGGCGGTGTTGTTCTGCATCCCAATGTTACCCTTTTGAAACGGCCTACGCCGGTGGACATCCGTCACGCTGAATCGATGAGTTCAAAAGATGACTTGGTAAGGGCCGCGGCGAGCGTGTATTTGAATGCTGGTGATTGGCGGTGTTCAGATTGGCCTCGTATTGCTGGGGTGATGGATGCTGACACGGCGTATCAGCAGTTAACCCATTCCGGCGATTTGGTCGAAATTCGACTGACGCAATCGCGGCAACTGGTTACCCATAGCGATCGACTGGCTCAAATCGGCGACCGCATCGTCAAAGTGCTAACGCGACTTCACGATCAGTATCCACTGCGATTTAATCACCCTCGGAACGTGGTTGAAAACGAGTTTTCTTATCTTGAGCAACCGGCGGTGTTGGCTGCGGCGATGGACATTCTAAAAAATTCCAAAACGATCAACGCGAACGTTAACACGATCGGCCTTGATGGACGTGGTCCTAAATTGTCCAAAGGGCAGAAGGTTCTTTTGCAGTGGTTGCTGGACGAAATCAACGGTGCGGGTTTGGAAGGGCCAACAGAAAAAATTCTCCAATCTGCAGCGACCAAGAACAAGGATTCGGTTTCCGAACTGCTAAAGATGGCTGTAGAAAACAACGACATCATCAAAGTCGGTTCCGGGGGGTTCTATTTTGGGGTTGGTGCCCTTGACGCGGCCAAAAAAGGGCTTGCCGCGGCGATGGAGAATTCCGACGGCATGACGGTCAGCGATATCCGGCAAGTGTTGGGCGTTTCGCGAAAATTCTCAGTCCCGATTTGCGAGTACTTAGACAACGCAGGATTTACTCGCCGCGACGGGGATAAAAGGCATTTAATGCCCAAAAGCGAGTGATAGCCGACGGCGGTTGACGGAAGATCTCCTGCGTGCTTTCAAGCCATCGGCCATCGGCCGTCAGCCATCGGCGATCAAGCGGAATGCTAGATCAAACCGTCTCTTGCTTTCTTAAGGGGGGGGTATGTCGCGGATTGTAGATTTACCCTGCCATATTGTAGTGAGTGAAGCTTGGCAGGCTGTTCGGGCGGTTCTTACAAAACTCCTCCATCTGCCGGGTTTCCGAAATCGCGTCGGCTCGAAGCTGCAAGATCGGGGCAGCATTGATCGACCAAAATTTCTCCGTTCCCTTGACTCGCCGGTTGACCTGTTTGATCGTCGACTCGATGTAGGCGCTGGTGATCGGCAACCCGTCGCGACGATATTGGGCGTATTTCATTCGGCGCTGCTGGTTGGTGACGTAGCGAATCGCATCGGCCAGTAACTGCCTCGGGCTGCTGTCGCCATCGGTCTCCTGAGGCTTGCCAATTTGAGCCTGCCACTTCTTCATTTCCTTGAGAAGTTCTTGGGGATCTCCGGGCCACAACAACTGTGCCCATTGGCAATAACGCTGCGGTGCATCAAGCGACACTTGGCCTCCGATTGCGGCGTGATAAACGTAGCAAAGAGCGTGGACAAAATCGAGGATCGACGTGAACCGCGGGAAATGCTTTTCCTGTAACTTCCAATTGCACGCCATGCCGTCACCGACAAATGCCTTCCTGTTGGCCGCCATAAAGCCGCGTTCATAGGCTTGCCCCACAAGCTGTTTTCCAAACTCGCCAATCGCTGCGGTGGATGCGATAACGCTGCGCACCAAAGGCTCCGGACGCGTCGAAACATGAAGCTCGTCTTTGGCAAGCAGGCAATCGCTGGCGGCTTCTCCAGAGGCGACTGGGCTTTTACAACGTTCGCCGCGATCCCCGGAAACCCCCTTGATTTCCCGCGTCAAACGACTGATCCGTTGGGCATCGACAAAGATCGGCGGAATTCCAGGACACGGGGCTTGCTCGTAAACCGCACCTTGTATTTTCATTAAAGCGCCGACTTTGGGTTCGCGCCAAAACGTTGAACCACAAGTCTCGCATTTGCGCGGCAAAGCTTTGCGATCGCGGATTTGCGTGCGACCGCCATCGATTTGAATACAAACCCAATCTGGTGTGATGTCGACAGGACTTTGCTGCCGATCCGGTAGCCGCAGGGCTTCGAAAGCTCGAGCTTGCTGTTGGACTTGGGCGATGCGTTCGTTGCCGATACGAGTCACAGCGCGGCCGATCCGTTTGGCTGAAACATCGACTTCAGCGAGCACACGCAAATGATTGCTGGCTTCGTCAAAACTGCTGGTCGAAGCGGAACCTGCGTGGATTACTCTGGCCTGCAGGCCGGGAGAAAGTTGGCTGTCAGGCTCGACTCCGATCCAGCGCGTTAGAGGGAGAAAAAAGACCGGCGACATTCCTTACAGTAGTGCTCAGGTTCGGTGGCTTCAATTGTTCCGCGAACGGTTTGGATTTCCCGTTGCGGAGTCGCTTCAGTTCGCCTGGGCCGTCGCATTTTGGACAGCAACATTGCAAGTCCGCAAGACGCACTTCGTTTTTCATCCGCAGCCTTTGCGCGGCAACGTCGCGCGTGACTTGGTCTCCGATTTTAGCTGCCCGAGCTTCGATCGCTGCGAAAGGCGAGCCGTAATCTTCTTCCTAAGGAATTTCGCCCATCTGCTGAGCCAATTCCATCGAT
>CALDYR010000025.1 GCA_937944405.1 uncultured Pirellulaceae bacterium | reverse complement strand
CTAGTCCTCAAACAAGCGTCGATTGAAGGCGAATTTCCGTGTTCTTCATGAGCGCAGGCTGAGCGCGGCAACCTGGTTGCTTGCGAAGCGTATGATTTATGGTGCTTGATGGTGCTTGATGGTGTGAGACTTTCTTGGGCTTGGCGTTAATGCGGTGCCGAAACATCCAGACTTCGGCTTCGTGGAATACGCCAGCTAATGACGTAGCGGCAAGCCAATGTGGTCATGAAGCATCAGGAACTTCTCCACCGAAGGGCGGTACGTCAGCAAGCGAACTTTCAGTGTTCGGGCACTGCGAATCACCTGCCCCGGAATCAATATCAACGAACTCAGATAAGTCGCGAACTCCATCCGAACCAACCACCGACGCAGCTCGCCGCGAACCCGACGCTGCCCTGGATTGCCTTTGACTCGAACCAGCATGCCGCTCCACTGTTTCAGGTTCCACGCCAGCGCAGCAAACACCATGTAGGCACCGTTGCTTGCAAGATCGTGCAGCGGAGCCTTGAGGCAATGACACGCTTTGAGCGGCGCAATTGTGTTCTCCTGGTTGCAGCGACGATTCACGCCGCGGATCACCTCGCGAGCCGGCAGAGCCTTCTTCGACTCGTTCGTGATATAGAAGAAGTAACGAATTTGATCGTCATCGAACAAACGCTGCTGACCGCTGTGGCAATGGATCTCCTTGCGAACAACGACCATGCGATAGCAGCGACTGCATTGGGTAGGACGATAGTCGAACTCGGCATAGCTCTCCTTGGCAAGAACCAGATTCTTATAGCCTTTCTCGACGACGATTTCTTCACGGGTGTTGTCGCGCCGGTGACGCGGCTTGCTGCTGTGCCGCGCGTCTCGCGTGAGCGGTTTGAACTGCATTTTGTCGAGCGAATCAGCGATCTTCACAAGATTCGGGGCCGCGTCGTATCCGAAGACGAACTGAACCTTGTCTTCGTGCCAGCGATCCAGGTGCTGAGTCTGCGAGAAGTCCGTGTCGCCCCGCAGCACAATCTTGCGAAAGCCCGCCTCGCGACACTGCTTGATGGCGAGGTATAGCACTTCCTGAGTCTCAGCCAGGGACACGACCAGAGGATGGTAGCCCCACTGGCTTTTGTGGTTGATGCCGATGCCTTCTTTCTTCTGCCCGGCAGTTTCCACCATGGTGCCGTCGGCCTCCAATGTTGTTTGATCAAAGAAGGAGTCGTCCTGCTGCTTCCACACGATCTGGCGTGACTCGTTGATGGCTTGCATGACCTTGACTGAATCGAACTGGCTAAAGCGACGGCAGAAGTCACCGGCGGTGGTGGGATCGGGAATCCGCTGCGACCCGAGCAGGTTCAGATACGCTTCGTCGGTGCGTCGATGTTCAAGATGCTCCAGACAAGTTCCGCCTGCAAGCAGGTTCAGTGCGATGTTGAGGATGTGATCGGTTTCGTCGTAGGGCGCGTGGAGCTTGAGGACTTGCACGCGTCTTCGAATGTGTTTCCTGAGCTTGAGTTTCTCGATCATCTCAAGAATCAGTGCGACCCCCGAGGCAGAGACCGCCTGCTGTTTCTCTGCAAGTTCGAGTTTTACTTTACCGCCACGAATCCCGGACTGTGAGAATCCATAAGCTTTATCGATTCGGCGATCGAGTCTTCGCTTGCGTTTGGCGAGCTGTTGCCTTAGTTTCTTGTTCACTCGAAATTCCGTTTTGAGTTGATGCTGTTTTTTGATTAAGCAACAATTCAACCGTATTTTCTCGGACGGATTTCGAGTTCGTTAATTCTGCTTCTCAAGCGACGCTTGTTTGGGGACTAGATCTCGCAGCTTACATTCACTGGCAACGTGCAGTTAAACGAATATCCGACCGACGATCGGATACTTTGGAATTCGACCTCCACAGCTTAAAGCGGGCTTCTTTGGATGTTCGACGTTTATTTGGTGGGAGAAAACGGGAGGTTCTCTTTGCCACGAATTTTTGGGGGCCCGTATCCCCCAACTTTTTCAAACACACGCACATAATCGATCAGCAGCTCGGCTGGAAACTTAGTTGTTTCGTCCGGATTTCCTAAGAATTTCCCGCCCACCGCGACGTTCATAACAATGTAAAAGGGATGGTCAAACGGAGCCGGCCAAGCTTCTATTTCAGCTTCGGTTGTTGGCAGGGCGCCACCTTTGTCATTTTCTTTAGTGCTGCTCCACCACGATGATTGTGCGGCGAACTGCTGTCCGTCTAAAAACCAGCGGATTTCGCCAGGCTCCCACTCGATAGCGTAGACATGGAAATCAGCAATCGTGCCCCCGTTGGGCAATTGATAGGTTTCACCAGAATGTTTGTTCGAAGGCCAACGGCTTCCGTAGTGAATGGTACCAAGTATCTCGTGCGGTTTCTGCCCGCGAGATTCTAAGACGTCAATTTCACCAGACGCGGCCCATGTTCCATAGGTGTCTTCCTGCGGCAGCATCCACAAAGCCGGCCAGATCCCCTGCCCTGTTGGAAGTTTTGCCCGAAACTCAAAACGTCCGTACGTCTGATTGAACAAAGCGCTGCGATCGCGTCGGCGGCTTTTGATGCGGGCTGATGTGTAATTGAACTGCTCGTGCGATTCTTTTCGCGCGACAATGTGAAGCATGCCGTCAGCCACGAAAACGTTCGAAGGCTGGTCGGTGTAGTATTGCAGTTCAGCGTTGCCCCACCCCGGTATCCATTGATTCGCCCGATCATCTCGGAAACCGTTGCTCAAATCAAAATCCCACTTTTTTTTGTCAACCTCATCCCCGTCAAATTCGTCGGACCAAGTTGGTTTCCACTGATCTGCGGGAGGTTGAGCGGTTGCTGGGGCTGTAGTGCTGATGCAGAAAATGGGCAAAGCCACCAGGTAGAACATTTTTGCAACAACGCGACTTTGGGGGAGTTTTTTTGCGGCCATCGTGAAAACCAATTCGAAAAAGAGAGCTTTGAAACCGCTTCCATTTTAACGTTTTGTTGCTGGTTTAGCTACGCGTTTTCTCGATTATGGCGACTGTTTGTCTGATGTCGTCGGGGAGTTCGGCGGTTATCGACATTCGCTGTTTGGAGACGGGGTGATCGAATTGAATTTTAAATGCGTGCAAGGCCTGTCGATCGAGCAAGACAGAGTCTTCCCCCTGCGGGTCCAAATGTGTGAGATTGATCGATGATCTTCCGCTGTAAAGTTTGTCGCAGAGAACAGGACAGCCGATGTGCGCCATGTGGACGCGGATTTGGTGGGTTCGCCCGGTCTTGGGCCGGACTCTGACCGTGGCGAATCCTCTGTATCGTTTAATGACTTCATAAAATGATTGTGCAGCGCGGCTGGTTGAGTGGTTTTCTCGGATCGCTTTTTTTTCGCGCTGGTAGGGATGAGCTCCGATGGGTTTGTCGATGATGTCGCGATCGCGATCAGGTGCGGGGGTGAGAATCGTGAAATACTCTTTTTCAGTCGTTCTGTTTTCGAACTGGGCGGCAAGCGCTTGATGGGCTTGATCGGTTTTTGCGACCAAGATGACGCCGCTGGTATCGCGATCGAGACGGTGGACGATACCGGGGCGCGTTTCTCCGCCGACGCTGCTAAGTTGGTTGAAGTGGAATGCGAGGGCTGAAGTCAGCGTGCCTTTCCAGTTACCTTTGGCGGGATGAACGACCATCATTGGCGGTTTGTTGATCGCGACAAACGCGTCGTCTTCGAACAACACATCCAAAGGAATGTCTTCCGGGATCGGCGCATCGGACTGGATTTCTGGAGGCGTGAAAACGATGCGCTGGTCCCGTTTTAGTTTCGTCGATGAACGCGCCGTGCTGCCGTCAACTGAGACGTTCCCAGCGGCGATGGCGCGCTGAAGTTTAACGCGACTGTGTTTGGAAAAATGCAAAACCAAATACGAGTCGAGCCGTAATCCGGCTTCTTCTTGTGCGACGGTTAGGTGAACTGGAGTAGCCAATGGTCGAGCTTCCAAGTGAACACTGAGATTATCGCAGGCGTATCCACCGATCGGGCAAATCGATTGAGACCGAGATGGTGCGAGTGCGTCTGGCGACGATGGTAAGGCTGATCGCCTAACCTACTTCTTCCAGCGTACACGCGCTGACCGGTTTGGAACATACGCCGCAAGAGGGGGTGCCGTCTTCGTTCATCGCCGCAGCGATACCACCGCAGGATCCCTGGACGGGTTTATTGGCGAAAATAGCACCAACGGCCATGCCAATCACCGCAAGAACGAATATCGCGAGCGCCGAAAGAAAAGTCGTGATCATCGACCCCGAATTCCTTTGGTTGGTGCCGTCGTCTGTGTGGCTGATCAAGGGATAATCACCGGTCAGCTTTTGAGCTATTTGTTTTCCTGACCGTTGGAAGGTCAAAAGCGAAAACCTCTCTCGTTCGGCGCATTGATGGGCCTTGGTTGTTCCCATTACCATTGCCGCCGTTGCGAGGGCGTCGGCGGTCATGCAGTCAGCGGCGATGACCGACGCGGCGGCCAAATCATGGGTAACTGGCCGGCAGGTTTTAGGATCAATCGAGTGCGAATACCGTTTGCCTTGCACCTGATAAAAATTTCGGTAGTCTCCCGACGTCGCGACGGTTGCATTCACGAGTTCCAGTTTCCGCAAAACCATCCGTTTTTTTTCTTGGTTGGGTTGTTCCACACCAACAATCCATCCACCTCCACCCGACCTATCCCCAAACGCTGCAACTTCTCCACCGACTTCCACCATCATGCGTGTGTAGCCCATCGCTTTGATCACCGCGGTTGTGCGGTCTACGGAGTAGCCTTTGGCGATAGCTGAGAGATCAATTTTGACCTCGGGGATCGTCTTTTTGAGTGCTGGAGGATTTTTTCGAACCAGAACGTATTGGTACCCTACAGACTGTTTAAGTTCGTTAACTCGGTTGGAATCCAAAGGGTGGAATTCAGATTTATCGGGGCCGAATTTCCAAGCATTCACCGCACTGCCAACGGTGATATCAAAAGCACCGTCAGTTTGGCGACTTATCTCTAAGGCGCGTTCGACGACGGAAGCGGTTTCCTCGTTAACTGGCAACCAGTCGGTCGAGAGACTGGTGTTGAATTGACTGACGTCAGAATCCTGCCGGTAGGTCGACATTCGTCGATTAACCGATTCAAGCGAGTCGATCACCGCCGACTTCAGTTCTTCTGCTTCGGACTCAGTAGGATCGCAAACGACGACGACTTTGAAGGGAATACTCCCCATTGTCGTGCCGGTAATTTCAACCTTGACCTCTTTGCTGCTCCCAGCCCACACTAATTGAGTTGACAAAAACGAGATGGCCAGAATAAACAGAGACAGGTTTCTCATAACATCCAAGCGCAGTAAACTAGGCCGCTCCGTTGAGGTATGAATCGGCATCAGCCTGCTCCATTTCGAAAAAAACACTAACCACCGAAGTCGTCGAAGGCGATGTTTTCCGGTTCAACTCCGAGGTCGTCCAGCATTTTGAAGACCGCCGCATTCATCATCGGCGGACCACAAATGTAGTACTCGATGTCTTCAGGAGCTTCATGTTTAGCCAAGTATTCGTCTAATAAGACTTGGTGGATGAAGCCAACGTAACCGTCCCAATTATCTTCGGGCATTGGTTCAGACAAAGCGATGTTGAATTTGAAGTTAGGAAACTCCTTCTCAATCGCGCGGAAATGTTCAATGTAGAACAATTCACGCAAACTGCGACCACCATACCAGTACGTAACTTTGCGGCCCGTCTTAAGGTTTTTGAACAGTTCAAAGATGTGACTGCGGAGTGGCGCCATTCCAGCACCACCGCCGATATAGACCATTTCCGAATCGGTATCCTTAATGAAGAATTCGCCGTAGGGGCCGGAAATGGTGACTTTGTCACCAGGTTTCAGATTGAAGATGAAAGACGACATTTTCCCCGGCGGAACGTCAGGATTTCGAGGCGGTGGCGACGCGACACGAACGTTAAGCATGATGATGCCTTTTTCGCCAGGGTAATTCGCCATTGAGTAAGCACGTGTGACGGTTTCGTCAACTTTGGATACGTAACGCCAAACATCGAACTTGTCCCAGTCGCCACGGTACTCTTCTTGAATGTCGAAATCTTTATAGCTTGCAACGTGCGGCGGAGCTTCGATTTGGATGTACCCCCCGGCACGGAATGCAACATCTTCGCCTTCGGGCAGTTCAAGCACGAGTTCCTTGATGAAGGTTGCAACGTTTTCGTTGGAACGAACGGTACATTCCCACTTTTTTGTCTCGAACGCCTCTTCGGGCACCTCAATTTCCATGTCCTGTTTCACGGCGACCTGACATGACAGGCGACAACCCTCACGTGCCATTTTTTTGTTGATGTGTCCCTTTTCGGTCTCCAGAATGTCGCCACCACCTGACTCCACTTTTACCAGACACTGGGCACATGTTCCGCCACCGCCGCAGGCTGAAGAGACAAAAATATCGGCTTCGGCCAAAGCGTTCATCAGTTTACCCCCGGCAGGGACCGTGATTTCCTTCTGGCCATTGACCATGATTTTTACGGCTCCTTCTGAAACTAAGGATTTCCGAGCGACTAAAATCAGGCCGACCAAAGCCACAACGACTGTGGTGAACAGGGCAACGCCGGTAAAAATTAAAGAGATCATATCAATGTCTAATTACTATAAAGTGTTGATAAATCGACTGAGCCGAATCGCTGTACTGCGCTGTTTAGCAGTGCGTTGGATCGATCTTAAATACCAAGGAACGCTTGGAATCCAAGTGCCATCAGACCCACGATGATAAAGGTGATGCCGAGCCCCCGCAGGGGCGCTGGAATGTCTGAGTAACGTAGTTTTTCGCGGATGCCAGCGAGTCCTGCGATTGCTGCCGCCCAACCAAAACCGCTTCCCAGTCCGAAGACGACACTTTCAACGAAATTGTAATCGCGCTGCTGCATGAATAAAGTTCCTCCGAGAATCGCGCAGTTCACCGTAATCAGCGGAAGGAAAATTCCCAATGCGTTGTACAGAGCAGGGAAAAACTTATCCAGCGTCATCTCCAAGATCTGCACCATCGCAGCGATCACGCCGATGAAGCAAATCAGTCCTAAGAATTCCAAGTCCGCAGGAACCAATTCTGCTCCCTCTTTGAGGATGTAGGTATTGATCAGGTTGTTAATTGGAACCGTAATGGTCTGTACCGCGATAACCGCGACACCCAGTCCAAGCGCGGTTTTGACGTTTTTGGAAACTGCCAAAAACGTACACATCCCCAAGAAGTAGGCCAGCGCTAGGTTATCGACAAAGGCTGATCTCAAAAACAGTTTACTAAGGTCTGTAAAGATTTCCATAATTTAATTCCTACGCCTCTTCGATCTGTTCAGGTTTCCAAATGCGTAACGCCCAGATGAAGAAACCGATAATGAAAAATGCCGACGGCGACAGCAACATCAAACCGTTTGCTTCGTACCAACCACCATCGCTTTGGAGCGGCAGGACCGTGAAACCAAATAACTTTCCACTGCCAAATAATTCTCGGAAGAATCCTACGACCAGCAGGATTAGACCGTAGCCAAGTCCATTGCCGATGCCGTCTAAGAAACTGTCTTTGACGTTGTTCTTCATTGCGAATCCTTCGGCACGGCCCATCACGATACAGTTAGTGATGATCAATCCTACGAAAACAGAGAGCTCCTGCGAGAGCTTAAACGCGAAGGCCTTGAGAACTTGGTCGACAACAATCACCAGAGAGGCAATGATTGTCATTTGAACAATGATTCTAATGCTTGACGGGATGCGATCGCGGATTGCGGCGATTGCGGCGCTTGAACAGCCGGTGACGACGGTTACCGCGATGGCCATCACGACCGATGTAGAGAGCTGCGTCGTTACCGCCAGTGCCGAACAGATGCCTAGTACCTGCAACGCAATGGGGTTATTGTCGAAGACCGGATCCATGATCAGGTCGGTATTTTTATTAGCCATTGGTTTTTTCTCCGGTCGTAACCATCGTGGTATTCGCGGCCTCAGGTTGGGATTGTTTCTTCAGCTTTATGTAAGGGCCGAAACCCTGATCGCCCAACCAGTATTTCATCATTTTCGATACGCCGTTGGACGTGATCGTGGCACCGGTAAGTGCGTCAATGCTGTATTGGTCATCGGGCGCCGATTTAACGACCTGGACACGAACGTCTCCTTTGGCACCGTAGATCTGCTTACCTGGCCATTGAGCTTTGAATTTGACACTTTTGATTTCGCCACCGAGCCCAGGGGTTTCGGCTTGATCGTAAAACGTCAATCCAGCAATTGTCTGCAGGTCGGGTTCGACGGCAAGATACCCCTTCATCATTGACCATAATCCGTAGCCACGAACGGGGAACACGTATTTCTCAACCTTCCCTGATTCGGACTTCATGATGTAAACGTGAGAGAACTTCTCACGATACTTAATCTGAATGGTGTCTTCATCCTTTGAAAGTTGGTCGCTGACGGAATCTTTTTTGGACTTCGAAGCCCAGACTTGATCATATTTGACCAAAGTCTCCTCTTCGTTTTTCATTTTCTTTCCGACCTCATTGAGTGCGGCCATCGCTTTTGCAACCGCCGGTTCACCAGTTTCGAGGTCGATAATTTCGATTTCGAATCGTTGCCCGAAAAGTTCATTGATATCAGCGGAGGTGCCAAGATCTTCGAATCCAGTGACCTGCAACAGGTTTGCTTTTCGATCCAAAGCCACGTTTTTGTCTTGAAGGCTTTTGAGGCCCACCGCCGCCGTTGAAACGACAAGCGAACAAACGACACATAGCACCACCGCCAAAATAATGACGTTCAGGGGCGAGTTTTTCTTATCCTGCTGCATAACGCGCAGTCCTCCGTTTAATGTTGGCTTGAACGACAAAGTAATCAATCAGCGGTGCGAAGACGTTGGCGAAAAGAATCGCCAGCATGATGCCTTCGGGAAACGCGGGATTGATCGCACGAACCAGCACGGTGACGAAACCAATCACAAATCCATAAACCCACTTTCCCGTCGGTGTCATGGCCGCAGAAACCGGATCGGTAGCCATAAATACTGTTCCAAATGCAAATCCACCGATCACAAGGTGCCATAGTGGACCTAGGTTCGTGACTGGTTGTTCGGTCGGCACAAAGTAAAGCAGGGATGAGAATACGGTCATTCCGATGAGGACGCCGGACATGATTCGCCAACTTCCAATTCGCGAAGCGATCAGCACGACCGCACCGAAGAGTGCACATAGCACGCTGGTTTCACCCATCGATCCGTGGATGTTGCCGATAAAATAGTCCCACCACGAGGTGCCAGATTCAGTAGCCATCGCGGCGGAGATTTCTGCGGTAGTGCCTGTTGCCGCGTTGGCAACAGCACCGAGAATCGTCGGAGCGGTGTAACCGTCAACCGCCGTCCAAACAGCATCACCAGAGATCTTTGTTGGGTAAGCGAAATACAAAAACGCTCGCGCGGTGAGGGCGGGGTTTAAGAAGTTCCGTCCGGTTCCTCCAAAGATTTCTTTCCCGACCACAACGCCAAACATGATACCAACGGCGACTTGCCATAGGGGAATGTTGGCCGGCAGGGTCAACGGGAAAAGCATCCCGGTGACCAAGAATCCTTCGTTGATGTCGTGCTTGCGCAGTATCGAGAAAATCAACTCGCAGTGACCGCCGACGACCATGCAAACGAGATAAACAGGTAAGAAGTAAAGCGCTCCGTGAAGCATGCACGGAAGGATACTGCTGGGGTTGAGAAATGAACCTCGATCGTAAGTCACGTCGATTTCGGCGGCTTCCAAGACCGCGTATCGCCAATCGCCACTCCATAGTCCTTCGGCAACGGTGAATCCTGAGGGAACTTCGGCAGCTCCTGCGGCAAAGATCCGTTGGGCTTGGAACCCGGTGTTGTACATCGCCATGAGGATACAGGGAATCAAGGCAACGATGACCATCGACATCATTCGCTTGGTGTCGATGGCATCCCGCACGTGAGTACTCCCTTTGGCAACTTCGCCGGGAGTGTAAAGGAACGTATCGTTCGCTTCGTACAGCGGATAAAGTTTCTCAAGTGGTCCGCCTTTATGAAAAAGGGGCTCCACTTTGTCCAGCATTTTACGCAACATAATTTGTTATCCCTCTTTTTCGATGAGCGTTAGATTCTTTCGCAGAATCGAACCGTATTCGTACTTGCCGGGGCAGACAAAGGTGCACAACGCGAGATCTTCTTCGTCTAATTCCAGCGCACCGAGGTTCTGCGCCAGTTCGGTGTCACCCGTCTGGGCACCTACGATGAGTGCTCGCAGCAGTTGAGTCGGCAGCAAATCCATTGGCATTACGCGTTCATAAGTCCCGACAGGAACCATAGACCGTTTGCTGCCGCCAGAACTGGTGGTTAATGGGAAAAGTTTATCTTTGAGCCACGAGCCGCCGTAAATTTTGGTGACCGAGAACTTATCAAAGCCCGGCATTTGCCAACCTAGGAATTCGCGATGAGTGCCTTCTTCGAGCAGCGAGATTTGATTGTCGTAGCGGCCAAGGAAATTGACGGCCCCTTCAGCGGTGTGGCCCGAAAACACAGAACCAGATATCACCCGTGCGTTGTCACCGACCGAGCGACCGGTGAGCAAATCGGAGATACTGGCTCCGAGGCATGTGCGAATTAAACTCGGTTTATCGACCAGTGGTCCGGCGACCGAAACGACCCGTTCGGTCATCAGTTTTCCGGTCGTGAACAGATGGCCGATGGCGATGACGTCCTGGTAACCAATGTGCCAAACCGGTCGTGACGATGGACCGACAGGATGTAAGAAGTGAATGTGCGTGCCCACCAAACCGGCTGGATGCGGACCGGCAAACTGAGCGAATTTCACGTTAGGAATGTTGTCGCCGGGAACCCGGGAGTCATCTCGTGTGCAAACGTAAGTCTTTCCCTGAGTCAGTTTCGCTACGACCTGCAAACCGCTAACAAATAAGTCCTTGTGTGCGTCGATAATCAGTTCGGGATCAGCAGCCAAAGGATTTGTGTCGGTTGCCGTAACGAAGATCGCGTCGGCTTCGCTACCGATGACAGGAACCTTACTGTAGGGACGAGTCCGGAAAGCTTGGAACAATCCAGCGGACACCAACTGATTTTCAACCATCGCTCTATCGAGTGCGTTGAGATCGCGGTGGGAGCCAAATTCTTGTTCATCGCCATCTTCGACATCGATGATCAGCGACAGGAATCTGCGTTTTGCACCTCGGTTTACTTCTCGAACGGTACCAGTAGCGGGCGCAACATAGGTCACCCCTTCGTTCTTTTTGTCAGTAAACACAGGTTGGCCGAGCTTAACTTTATCACCAACGGACACCAACATGGTCGGCTTCATGCCGTGGTAATCGTCGCCTAAAAGTGCGACAGATTTGATTTCAGGGCCCGCTTCGATCGCTTGAACGGGTTTGCCCGCCAGTGGCAGGGTCAGCCCTTTCTTAATGGGATATATCATGCGTTTTGTGGGGTTAATGACGTCGCAGTGCTCCGGCGGAAGCCCCTAAACAGGTGGCCGAAACACAGGTTTGTAGGTATCTTATCGACTTCGTGAAAAATTTCACAGAGTCTTTTCGTGGAAATATTCTGTAAAAATAACTCATTTGCTCCGGCAGCGACTGTGGTGCCGGAAGGGGGGAAAACGACCGTCGCAATTCCTTTTAGCGCTGACTGATTCTCCGCAGTTTCAGGCACCGCCCGGAGAACGTTACGAAAACCGATTTGCGTCCGCCGCCAGCATCAAGATCTTATGCGAATGACGAAAATCCGCAATCGCTGTGGCGGTATAAAGATGTGAAAGTCGTGATGTGTGAAGGGCGTCGCAGAATTACGTTGCATCAATGCGTCCCGATTTAATGATTACCTAGCCACCGATGTGTGGTCGTGAATAATTTTCCACTGGCTGTCGATCGCCTTCAACACCAAAGAGAAGTTTCCGCGGACTTTTTCGTCGATCAACTGGTGCTCAAAGCGGCCGGTGACGATGGCGGATTCTGTGCCGACCATTTCGGTTTTGAGATCGCTAAATTCGATCTGCCCCATCTGACCTTCGGGATACCGCGCACGATAGTTGGCGTAGGTGTCGTCCCATCCGACAGTCGTTTCTCCAGCGCCACTGAAGGTCAGGCTTTCGTTTTTCCAATAGGCGTCCATAAACGCATCTAAATCCCCGCGGTTCCAGCCGGTAATCTGATCGGCCAGCAATTTGGCGATTTCCTGTTTTGCGGTCAATGGTGGGGGGGCGATCGTTAGGCGGGATGCTTCGTCTGCCGATTGAGCGGAAGCTAGCGTTTGTTTTGTCTTCAGCATGTCTTTGACCGGCGCAGCATTGGGTTCCGAAGATGCCGGAATATCGCCATTATCGGCAGGCATGAGCATGGATTTGGCACCAGCACCACCACCGGCGTCGGCAATCGCTGGGTTCGAACTATCGTCGGCAACCGGTTGTGGCAAACGTTCTTTCAACACGTCGTAACCAACCCAAGCCACCGCGCACATGATCGCGAAAAGGAGGATGTCGTTCTTCATAGTCGTCTTCTTTTGGAATTTCTTGTGTTGAGGCTTTGGTACAGCGGGCGTCTGGTGGTGGCAATGCAATCGCTAAGAAAGGACGCCCGGGGCCGTACCTCAATAGGTGCGAATCGCTCTATTGTAATTACGGGATGCAAGTGTTCGCTTGCCTTGGTCCAGTAAACCTGTAAATCAACCGAAATTTGCTTCTTCCGAAGAAGTTCTGTGAGACCCGGAGACAGTGCGCGATCACGGCGTGTGGATCGCCCAAAATCGGTTTTGCTGGATTGCGTTTCACTGGGAGACCGTTGTCGTCAGACCGCGGAATTGGCGAGGCAACCTTTTCGACATTGTCACGGTAACGGCGCCACCGAAGCCGCTGCCAGTCGGTTTAGATTTTATCGGTGACCGCTTTGGGCGCTATCCGATTGCGATTCGTTTTCCTGTTTTTGCCGCTTCATAGATCGCCATGATTACCTCGACGCTGCGGCGGCCTTCGGCTCCGTTAATTTTTAGCTGTGTTTGGTTGTTAATTGCGTTGACGACATCGGCAAATTGCTTGGCGTGGGCGGCGTGACCGATTGCGGACGGGTCTGCAGCGCCTCCGCCGGTTTCGGTCATCGAAGCGTATTTTTCGATGATGGCTTGGTCGTCAGGTTTTTCCGTGGCGAATTGCCAAACTTTAATATCTTCTTCTTCAATGACCACAGATCCGGCGCTGCCGTGAATTTCGATCTTCTTGAGCATACCGGGAAAGGCGGCGGTGGTGGCTTCGATAACCCCGAGAGCCCCGTTTTCGAACTTCAAGGTGGCGGTTATGACGTCTTCGACTTCGATTCTTTGATGCGCCAAAGTCGCACCAATGGCGGACACCTCGGCCACATCACCCATCAGCCACAGTAATAGATCCACACTATGGATCGCCTGGTTCATCAGTGCGCCTCCGCCGTCGAGTTCCCAAGTGCCGCGCCATTGCCCGGAGTCATAGTACTCTTGCGTGCGGAACCATTTGACGTAAGCATCCCCCAAAGTCAGGGTTCCAAACCGTTGTTCGTCGACGGCGTTTTTCAAAAGAATACTAGAGTCGTGGAATCGCGATGGGAAAATGGTAGACAGGGTGACTCCGTTTTTCTGGCATGCGGCGATGATGGCGTCGCATCGATCAGTGGTTACTTCAAGCGGTTTTTCAACGATGACATGTTTTCGTGCTTCGGCGGCGGCAACGGCCGGGACAAGATGGGCCCCACTGGGGGTGCAAATCGTTACAACATCAACTTCGTCGTCGGCCAACATTGACTCAAGATCGGGGTAAGCTTTCGCGCCATGTTCGGCAGCAAAGGCTTCGGCAGTTTCCAGACGCCGACTCTGGCAGGCGACCAATCGCGCCCCGGGGGTGTCGCCGATAGCTTTGGCGTGAAAGTTTGCGATCATGCCGCAGCCGACGATTCCGAATCCTAGTGACATTTAGAGCTCCTTAAACGAGGTCGATGTGGATCAAATTGCAGAGATCCAGTTGCGTAAGCGCCGGTCTCGAAAGCCGGCGACGGGAATTTGCTATTGGTTTGGCAGGATTAAAAATTCGGGTTAAGGACAAATTAGGGGCGCTATAGTTAAGTTTTCTTGGGGCTGTCCTGAATTCTGGAGAATCCACCTACCTCATCATTTTGCGAATCCAGTTGCTCAAAAGAAAATGTCCGATCTCCTTGCTCTAAAATCAAAACGTGACCAACGACGAGACAAATTTTCCCTATTGGTTTAACTTACATACGGGGGACGCAGTATACAAACAACGAGGATGCTAACAGGTCGATCCCGGTGTCATGGAGCAGGGAACCAAAATTGTTGGATTGTGAGAATGGACATTGAAAACGTATTCAATAAGAAATGAGTCACGATGCAGGGCACAACACTTCCGGTTTGACGATACATGAAACAGAGTCCTGCACCCAAAAAGAAAATAGGTATCGGAGCGGGCCCTTGGCCAATGTGTACTAACGCGAAGAGCAGCGCGACGATGATCACCGGCGGCCAAGTCCTACGATGGCGGTAGCTGTCTGCTACGGGCCGGGGGAGTTGCGATGAAGCCCAATTGTCGCGGGTGTAGTTGTGTGCGTTAAGGTCTGCACACGCGTTAGGGGTATTATCTAGGCCTGCGTTTGGTGTGCCCTCAGTGGAGTCGTTGGAACGAGGCCCGTTGCCACCACTGAGCCCCCCCAAGAAGTCATGCGGGGTTGCGAAACAGCGCATGAGCCATCCCAATAAAATCACGCGGAATAAAATCTCCTCGGTAACGGGGGCGACAATGGTTGCCACCCACCACGCCGACAGGATTGTCAGCAGCGAACTGTCAGCAGTGATCATCTCCAATGTCGGATGTTCGTATTCCCAAAACACGGTGAGCACCGATTGCAGCATTAGCATCGGCGGGACGAACAAGAAGAACCCGAACCCACCCAACGTAATATCTGCAAAGAGGGTCTTCGGCGATACGCCCAAAGCGCGGGGGTCGCGGTATCGCAGCCACAAAAACAGCATCGCGAGCCCTGCGGAGAGGAGCTGCGCGGTGCCTAACACGAAATTTCCCCACGTCATCTGCTGCACGTTGCTAAGGTCCATCTCACGCACTCCGGTGAGCATCGTGATCGCGGTCATCGCAAACGCATGTGTGCCGGAAAAGATAACGATCGTTGCAAGTACGTCGGTGAACCCCAGCGGTGGTGTGAACGAATCGCGCGGCGACAGTAAATGCGGTTGATTGATTTTGAGCGCTTTGAATTCTCGCCGCCACAGCGCGATCGATGTAATCAAAAAGCATATCAGGATGATACCGATGAAAGTAATTGCCATGGGGAGGTGAGCCTGACGGTGCAGCGTTACGAGGACAAGTCCAACACTTTTGCGGCGATCTGAACATAGTTCCATCCCGACTGCAATGTTGACCATAGCGACAGCCAGATAAACACGATCGTCGTATACCAAAAAACAGGCGGGACATTGGTTTCCGCAGTGCGGCGCGCGTCAATCGCATCGACGTCGACATGAGGGGTGTTGTATATCAGTGCTAAGAGGCAACCCGCTACTGCGATGCATTGGAACCACATCTTTAGTTTGCCGGCCATGTTCGCCGAGAAGTCTCCACCGCTGCCTTCGACCATGCTGCGGATAACAGTGACTAACAATTCGCGTCCGACAACGACGATCGCCATCCATCCCATGATCCGACCGTACCAAGGGAGAGCGGGCGACTGATTTGACATTTCGATCGCCAGCAAAATATAAGTGCCACAGATTAAAATTTTGTCGCAGAAGGGGTCGAGGATTCGCCCAAGCTTAGTGACCTGATCGTACTTCCGCGCGTACCAGCCATCGATCCAATCGGTACCTGCGGCGATCAAAAAAAGCACCAATGCGGCGACATAAAATCCGGACTCCATCGATACGAAAACCCCGAAAGCTAAAACCAGTCGGGCTGCGGAAATTTTGTTGGGGACGTTCCACACGGTGGAGCCGCTGGGAGCAGCGGCAATAAATTGATCAGTTGTTTGAATCAAATCAGAGTCCCTTGAGTTATACCGGCTGTATCGCCGTTGGCTGTGTGGTTTTGCTAACCTCTGGCTGATTGATAATTTAAGCCGCCAGTGCCGAAATTGATATCTTGGTTATCTAAGGCTGGACGGTATTGTCGCGAATTACTAGATCAAATAATCGGGTTGGCGAACAAATGGCGCGAGCGCAACGTGTAGGGAGTAGTTTAAGATATCGCCGCTGCCCGCGACGTATTAACGCGGTGGTTTAAATTCGCTGAGACTTTTTTTTTACGCCCGGTCCATCGGTCGGCTTCTAAAAAAGGCAGAGCCGTCTGTCGCAAATTGGCTTCTACGGTGTAGAATAGAATCAGCAGGCGCTGTCAGATTCGTTCCACAGACGGTGTTGTCGCTGCCGAGGATTGTCGCTTAGGGTGGGTTTCTGCCTCAAGCATCGCGGAAGGGACGGTCAGGAGAACACATGTCTGAGTGTTTTTGGTTTATGAAAAATTGCAACTTCTTCAACCAAGTTGCGCCAGAAGATATTGCTTGGCTTGAAGGTCACGCACGGATGCGAAAGCTTAAACGCGGAGAGCCGATCTATATGCCTTCGCAGTCAGCCGATGGCGTTGTCTTGGTGGCTTCCGGGCGAGTGAAAATTTGTCACTCAACGCCCGAAGGAAAGCAGTCCATTATTGACTTCATTGACGCCGGTGAGATCTTTGGCGAGCTGGCTTTGTTAGACAGCCAACAGAGAGACGAGTACGCTGAAACCTCGGAAAAAACCACGTTAATCATGATCCCCAAACGCGAAATGCAAGCGCTGATTCGCAAATATCCAAGGATTGTGCTGAGCGTGACAAAATTGATCGGCCTTCGGCGCCAAAAGGTCGAAAGACGTTTAAGGAATCTTTTGTTCAGGTCTAATCGTGAACGAGTAATCCATCTACTAATGGAGCTGTCGGAGAAATACGGAGAAGCAACAGCAGATGGAATTACGCTTAAGATTCGATTGTCTCATCAAGAGATGGCCAGCGTCATTGGCAGCACGCGCGAAACGGTAACGGTAGTCCTAGGGCAATTGCAATCCGAAAATTTGGTGACGATTGCTCGTCGTCGGATCGTGATCAACGATTTGGCGAAATTGGCCAAAGAGGTCAACGAACCGCTGCCTTCGGTTGATGGAGGCGGAGCCAACGGAAACGCTCCCGCGGGACCGAGTCCACACAATGCCGCTCCTTAGTGTCGTTGACGCGGATGAGAAAATCGTAAGTGTGAGCTATTTTACCATAAGCAAGTATTTTACGAAACAGACAGAATTTGAACGTATCCTATAATGAGTCTCGAACAGTCCAATTCCAAGGGTCGAAGTAATGACACATCAACAGATTCAGAATGATAAACTTTGGGTGAAATGTAAGTCGGGGGCAATTCAGCAGTTCGCTGATTCATCGAGGGTGGACAGAGTAGTAGCTCCAGTGGTGAACCATCAGAGAAGAGCCTTGCTTACGGCGGCAGCAGCAGCGGCTGGCGTTGTTGTTATTGGCGGTGTTGCGGCACTTTCGCCTCGCGATCCCGTGATGGAAAAGAAAACCGGCGGTGGGGCGATGGCCACATTCAACCACGGCGGGATTAATTGCATTGAGGTTGTGAAGCTGGTTCCTGCCTACGTTAAGGGTACGGTCGGCGACGAGCAGAAGACAGACCGCATTAAAGAGCACTTGAAGGTATGCCAAAAGTGCAATTCGGTGTACCAGTTTGCTCTCGATTCTTAATTCTATTTGTCCCGTGGAATTTTCGCGAAGCCAGCGGCTGTCATCAGAGTGAGCTAATCGCAATCCAATCGTTTGCAATCCAATCGTTTGCAATCCAATCGTTTGCAATCCAATCGTTTGCAATCCAATCGTTTGCAATCCAATCGTTTGCAATCCAATCGTTTGCAATCCAATCGTTTGCA
>CALDYR010000024.1 GCA_937944405.1 uncultured Pirellulaceae bacterium | reverse complement strand
GTTACCGAAGCCCTAGCGGTGTGTCAGCATTGGATTTGTAGGGTTATCCGTTTTGGCGATAGCCACGGTGCCGAATCGAACAACCGGGGCTAACGCCCAACGCCCAACGAACAACCGGGGCTAACGCCCAACGGCTGATCTGAACAATCCTAATTCTCAACGCTGACAGACCACTAACGGCATGCGATCTAAGCGCTCTCAGCGTCGGCGTCAGTAAAGTTTTCCAAATGGTCCTCCGTTTTCACGGGGGATTTTTTTGTTGGTAGCGATTTGTCGGTGGCCTTTGGCGATAACATCAATCGAAGCCTGCGACAATCCGAACGCGACAATCCGAACGCAGCAGATGGCAATGTGCGAACCGAATGGGCGCCGCGCAGATTCGTAGGCGACGCGCTCTCGATGCGGATCGTGTTGTGCCGCCGGCGCGTCTGGATACGGAAACGGAAATGATAAAAAACGCCGTTAGATCGGGGGGAGGCCGAGTCTGTTTTTTTTGTCGCGTCGATGATAGGATTCATTCCATGCCTGAATCCCTTCCAGCCCAAAAGTTTCTTGATGTTGATTCGCACGTTCCTATCATCGACGTGCGTTCGCCTTCTGAATTCGCGTCGGGGCATATTGCCGGGGCGATCAATGTGCCCTTGCTTGACGATGGCCAACGGGCTGAAGTTGGCATCGCTTATAAAGAATCAGGCGCCGAAGAAGCCTTCATCGACGGGCTGGAAATCGTTGGCCCAAAAATGGCTGGCTTTGTGCGGTTGGTGAAAGAGATTTTAAAACAACGCCAGGCAAAGCCCAAAGCGGACCTAACCGAGACCGGCGAAATCGATCGGCGAGTACGAGTTCACTGCTGGCGAGGCGGCATGAGGAGCGGGGCTTTCGCGTGGCTGATGGAGCAGGCGTCATTGCGGCCGCAGATTCTTAAAGGAGGTTATAAAAGTTTTCGCACCGCGGTGCTCGATAGCTTCGCTCAACCCCATCAATTGGTGGTACTCAGCGGTTTGACGGGGGCAGGAAAAACCAAGTATCTGCATTTGCTAAAACGCAAAGGCGAACAGGTCGTTGACCTCGAAGGGATTGCCAACCACCGAGGGTCAGCGTTTGGCGGTGTCGGGCTGGGGGATCAACCGACGACTGAATCTTTCGAGAATCAACTGTTTGAGGAATTTCGCAGCATGGATCCGAAGAAACGCGTTTGGGTCGAAGATGAAGGGAATCGCATTGGTTCGGTTAACGTGCCCGGTCCATTTTATCAACAGATCCGACACGCTCCGGCGGTTTTCATCGACGCGCCAATCGAAAGAAGGCTTGACCATTTATTGGAAGTATACGGAGATCTTGATCTATCGGGGTTGGCGTACTCGATCGAAAAAATTCGCAAGCGTCTGGGCGGTCAAAACGTCAAAGCCGCCATCGAAGCGCTTGATCAACAGGATTTTCGTACCGCTGCACGCATCGTGTTACAGTACTACGATAAGACTTATATGAAAGCCGTTGAAACGATGCCACGCGCATTGATGACGCAGTTTTCGGTCGAACACACCGGCGACGACGCGGTCGTGGAAAAAATCATTGCCACCGCAAACGCCAATATCCATCACCGCGTTGAGTGACCGCAATTCAGCGCTATTTCAGCGCGATCTCGGTCAGCGCTATCTTGGCAGCGCTATCTTGGTCAGCGGCCCAGGCTGCCGCGGTTACGGTGCCCCAAGTCGACTTATTTAAATTTTCGGTTCATATTTTCGGTTCATTCATCCGCGCGTCGTTCGCTTTGTTTCATTCAGACTTATTCTATTCTATTCAATTTACTTCTTTTAAACTTACCGACATGCAACTTATTTCTTGGAACGTTAACGGTATCCGCGCCGCGATTGGCAAAGGATTTCAGGACTTTGTCGAAACCGAGCAACCTGATGTGATCTGCCTCCAGGAAACGAAAGCTCATTCGGAGCAAGTCAATTTGGAATGGATGACGGACCTTGGCTATGAAGGGGTTTGGAATTCAGCGGTGAAGAAGGGCTATAGCGGCTCAGCTATTTTTTCTAAAACTCCGACGATCAGCACATCGATCGGAATGGGGATTGGAGAGCATGACGCGGAAGGGCGGATCGTTTCGGCTGAGTTTGATGATTTTGAATTGATCACCGTTTACACTCCCAATTCCCAACGCGCACTTGCGCGTTTGGATTACCGAATGCAATGGGACCAAGCGTTCACCGATTTCGTCGAATCACGTCGGCGCAAGAAACCTGTCATTTTTTGCGGTGATCTCAATGTGGCTCATGAGGAAATCGATTTGGCTAACCCTTCATCCAATACTCGCAACGCGGGGTTCACCGACGAAGAACGGGCGAGCTTCACTCGGTTTATTGACAATGGGTTTGTTGATTCTTTTCGCGCGTTTGAACCAGGCCCTGAGCATTATTCATGGTGGACGTATCGAATGAATTGCCGAGCCCGGAACGTGGGGTGGCGGTTGGACTATTTTTTAGTCGACCAAAAGGTCTGGGATTTGGTTGAGAACGCTTCAATTCGCCCTGAGATTATGGGGTCGGATCATTGCCCAGTTGAACTTCAACTCAAAGTCGAAGTTGATCACTGAGTTGCGCCGGTTTCCAGATTGAGAGCCAAAGCGGTGCCGACGACGTGAATCGCCTGTTATGGTTGGGTAACAACGCGCATCGTGACAAGGCAGATATCGATTGTCTTTTCTGTTTCGGCGGATCAATAATGGCCACTTCGATCAATCATTGGCAACGCGCATCGCGGGTAGTGGTGTGCGACCTATCGGCGTGTAACGTGACACCATATAGTAAGGCCGTTACGAGATCTTAGTGGCAAACTTCGAAAGCTTCGTGGTATTCGCCGGAATTCCTGATGGCTGTGTTTACGGAAATTAAAGCTAATCCGACTACATTCGCTGGAAAAGGCAAGCTTTGGGCTCACTCGGTACCGCAAACTTCTGGAAGAACCTATAATACCCTGTCGATTTTTCCCGAATCCCCCTGTCGTTCTATCGAGCGACAAATTTAGCGCGCTCTGAAAGAGCCGAAGGATACTCCATGTTCAAAAATATCGTTACAACTTTCGCTCTGACCGCCATCGTGACTGCGGGCTCATTCGCACCTGCCCAAGCCCAAGCGCAAGCCCAAGACGAACCTGCGGCAGTTGCTGAAGGCAATGAGGATGCATCGATGATCCAAAAGGTCAGCGTGGTGGTTGGTTACAACGCGATCGGAAAGATGGCGTTTGAAATGAAACGACAGGGACTCGACCTCGACATGGCCAAAGTAATCGAAGGGGCAAAGCTGGCCGCAGAGGGAAAAGATCTCGGCATGAGCGAAGAAGAAGTGAAGGCATTGATCAGCAGCCTGCAAACGGTGATGCGTGAAAAGCAAATGAAGATGATGGGCGAAGCGGCGGAAAAGAATAAAGCCGACGGGGAAGCCTATCTGGCCGAAAATGAGAAGAAAGAAGGCGTGATGAAACTGGACAACGGCGTTCAGTACGAAGTTCTCACCGCAGGAGACGGGCCAAAACCCAACGCCACCGACAAAGTTAAACTTCATTATCATGGGACCACCACCGACGGCACGGTGTTCGATTCGTCGGTTGAAAAAGGCACACCGTTAGAGGGCAGTGCCAGCGGTTTTGTGAAGGGGTTCAATTCAGCCGTCCAAGCGATGCCTGTGGGAAGCAAGTGGCGAGTCACGATTCCATCAGAATTGGCATACGGCATGTCGGGTCCGCTGGGGCCCAACCAGACCTTGGTCTTCGAAATTGAATTGCTCGAAATCATGGAATAACTTCTCGTTCACGGATGAAGTGATAACGCTATGGAATCATTTGATCGGGCTCGGTATCAAGTCGCGTTTTATGATCGGTGTTGGTATTGGGCAACAGTAAAACAGTTCGCCGCTGTCACCTCTCAGCAAAATGCGCTGAAAACTTTCGCGCGCGAAGCGACACGGTTGATCGAATTGGTCGACGATGTCGATGTTGCTCGGTCGTCTGAACCGGTGAGGGTGGCGCGGTTGATGGGGATGGAGCCGATCAGTTGTGAGTGGTCGATATTGATGATTTTGGATCATCTAGATCGTTTCAACCGCGACATGATGCGGTTGATTCAGGTCTTGGCCGACGATCACCCGCTGCGTGGAGCATTCACTGACCATGATTATGAACCCGACAGTGACGTTGATGGTTCGATCGTGAATCAATTTGAATCAAACGCGACCGATTATCTGCGGCTGGTCCAATCAAAAACCAGCCTGAGAACACGGCGCGTTTTCCGGCATTCGTGGTTGGGGCCGATGAACGCACACCAGTGGAATTGTTGGACCGCCGCTCACATGCGCATCCACCGCAGGCACGCGATGAAAATTTTGAGCGTCGCCGGCGTTCTGTAAGTTACCCCCGGATTCTTTGATCGGTCACCGGCGATGCGAATGGCTGGTGATCCGGTTCTTAAATCTCGTAAGACGATTGGCCATGAGACTGCCCGCGCGAAATTTTGTCCATCGCGTAGAGTCCCGAGAGAACGAATTCAACGCAACTGGCCCGCACCGCGTCGTCGGAGGATGCGTTGACTTCGAACGCTTTCTCCCACGCCGGCGGGACTCGTTTCAGTCGTTCGGCGTATTGAGACGAAGGAATCAAATCACCGACCTCAATACGAACCCCTTTGCCGAAAATTTCCGCGATGTCTTCTAATCCATGTTTGGATACGTACTCTTTGAAGACAATTTCGATCGCTTCGGCAATCAGGCTTTCAAGCACCTGCCCTTCGGACATTTGGTGGCTGCCCATGAGGTCGAGTTCCAGTTTGCCTAAGGACGAGGTGTACAGGTGGGACAGGTCGCTGATTCGTGCGACGGCAGGTTTTTCGTTTAAGATTACCCCCCGATGCCGCGCGCTGGCGACCAGGGTGCGATAATTGGCTAATGAGAAACGTGCGCTGACGCCGGATTGCTGATCGACGTATTTCGATTTCCTCGCTTGAATCGTGATCTGTTCGCATATTTCTCGCATGAAATAGGGTACGCGGACCGGAAAATCTCCGTCGAGATCAATGTCGGATTCCTGCTCCATGATGTCGATTCCGGCGGCGCGCGTTTCGGGATAGTGCGTTTGGATCATACTGCCGATGCGATCCTTGAGTTGCGGGATGACCTTGCCGCTACGGTTGTAGGTGGAGGGGTTGGCTGAGAAAAGCACTAACACATCGATCTCAAACCGCACGGGGAAACCACGAATCTGCACGTCGCGTTCCTCCAATATATTAAACAGGCCAACCTGGACCAATTCGTCCAGTTCCGGCAATTCATTGATCGCAAAAATGCCTCGATGCATGCGTGGGATCAAACCAAAGTGCAGTGCTTCTTCGGTCGACATGCTGATGCCTCCGGCCAGTTTCGCGGGATCGATTTCGCCAATGATGTCCGCGAACTTTGTGCCGGGAGCCAATCGTTCGGCGTAACGATCGGCGCGCGGCCACCAAGCGATCGGAGTGTCCGCAGACGAGTGACGGGCAACGAAAGCTTTTCCGGTGGTGGAGATTGGGTTCAGCGGGTCTTCGTGGAATGGGCAGTCGGGAATGTCCAAATAAGGTATCGCGTCGTCAAGAAATTCGGCCAATCCACGCATCATCCGACTTTTGGCTTGGCCTTTTTCGCCTAAGTACAACATGTCGTGTCCCGAAAGGATCGCGATGTTAACCTCAGGGATAACGGTGTTCTCGTAACCCACGATGCCGGGGTACAGGGTGTCGCCTTGGGATAACTTCTTCAAGAAGTTATCCGTGATTTCTTGTTTGACAGTTTTGGATTTCCACCCGCTGTCGATCAATTGTTGTAAGTTCGACGCGTGGGTCTGATTTTCCGTGGACATGCGGGGCGTTATTCCTTGATAGCGTTAGCGAAATGCCGCTTGGCCTTCGCGATTCAGTGATAGGAAACTAATTATACTGTTTTCTCAATTCGCGGTCATTTATCCGATCGGAGGACTCGATAAAATTAGCGGTCAGATAAAATCAGTCACCGATAATCTGCCGCCGGTGTCGCCAGCGTTGTGCGACCGGGCAATTCTTCTATAAAAATGAGGCTCAATCCTGTGATGCCGAAAATCAAATTTATATACTTCGATTTGGGAAACGTGATTCTAAATTTTTCGCATCAACGCATGATCGACAATGTGGCGAAGGTCACTGCATTAGACGACCGAGCGGTTGAGACTCACCTGTTCACCAGTTTCCTTGAAGACCGATATGAAACCGGCGCCCTTAACAGTCAGCAGTTTTATGAAGTGTTTTGCGAAACAGCAAACGCAAAGTGTGACAAAGAAGCTTTTTTAGAGGCCGTCGGCGATATCTTCTGGCTCAACGGTTCGATAGTCCCTGTGATCGGTCAGCTATGGACCGCGGGGCTACCCTTAGGGATTTTATCCAACACCTGCGAAGCACATTTCAATGTGGCGGTTCGTGACTTTAAGGTCTTGACTGACTTTTTTGACACCGTGATCACCAGCTATCAGTCCAAAAGCATGAAACCCGACGCTAAAATATATCACGACGCGATCGCTGCTTCGGGAGTGTCGCCCAACGAGATTTTCTTTACCGATGACAAAGCCGAAAATGTCGCCGCAGCGGTCTCGGCTGGCATTGATGCGGTGCTGTTTCGGTCGGCCAAAGAATTGACCCAAGACCTTAGGCGTCGAGGTGTATCGGTTGGGTGAGGGCGGCGGCGTCTCTTTATAGAGGCTTCCGGGAGTTTAAAGGAGCAAGTGTTACGTCACGGCTAAATTTTAACGTAGCAAGATTGGTAAGAATTGAGGTCGTCGCAAGTTCAAGACTGTTATATGGTGGGCACGATTTGAAGCGCCGTTAAGGGAATGAGCCACCGGGGCGAATGCGGGTTGCAGATTTCGCACGTGATCAGGAAGTTTTCCACGCAGTGGACCGGGTACTGCCGCCAAAGTAGCCGAGACAGCGACTTGAGATCATGGCTCCAACGATCCTCGGGGTTCTGCATGGATTAGGGTGCCGGGGGTTTCTTCGGCGCTGTCAATTTCTTAATCGTCCATCAGCCCACCACCCGATGCGTTCATCTCGATCAGTTCTTCCACCCAAATTCGAATATCGTTTTCGTATTGGCTGGCCATGTCGTTTTTAATCAGTTGTCGGTGGAAGGCCGCGGCGCCTTCCTCCAGAAAATCGGCAGCCTCTGCGCTGTGGAAACGCTCGTTGACTTTTGGGTTGATCAGCCCTCGGCAAAAGGAAACCAACAAATCGTTGCAGTACACTTCTTCGGGCAACACCAAGTGTAGTTCATTGATCAGTGAATACTTCGCCTTCAACAGCGAACCCAAACCACGGACATCGGGAAACAGCGGCCTGCCGGCCAACAATTCCAAGGTCACATATCCGAGGCTGGCTAGATCACTTTGGGGCGTGTTTTTCTTGCCTTCGAGCACTTCGATGGCGGCGTACACGGGGGTGCAGGCGCGTTTGACGGGCGGTTGCTCAATCTCGAATGCGGCTCCGATGTCAATCAGTTTTGCGTGGCCAGAACGTTTGAGCATGACGTTACCGGGTTTGACGTCACCGTGTACGATTCCGTTGCGGTGCATCGCAGCCAACGCTTCAAGACAATCACGTACGATCGAAACGGCGGCACCGGCTTTGAAACGGGGTTGGACCGGTCCGGACGTTACCAGCACGTCATTGATGTGCGTCCATCGTTTCGCACTGACCCGTTGTTTGACGATGCCAAACATTTTGGGCGTCAGTAACCGGCGTAGATCAAAACCTTCGACCCACTCCATTACCATCATCCGGATCTGTTCATGTTCTAAAAAGTTTTCGACCTGCAACAATTTCTCATGTTGGATCCGAGCAACTTTTGAGGCGACCGAAGCCATCCTAAGCATGTCTTGTTCATAATCCTCAAGCGTCGCATAACGCTCCGGTGAAAACACCTTCAACGCGACGGGCAGCGTAAAACCATCCGCGCCGCGTCGTTCGGTCAGATAAACGACCCCTTGTCCGCCTGCACCCAGTTTTTGCAGTAACCGAAGGTGCGTCGTCCAACTATGGCGCTTTCCTTCAACGATCTCGTCATAAAGTTTGACCAGTTCGTGATTTTGTGAACTTGATATTGTGCTGTGGTGCGACACCGTCGGAGACAAATCTTCTCCGGCGCTGATGAAAACAGATTTTTTGTCTTCTTCGGTCGTCATGTTGTTTCTTATGCCAGTTGAGGAGAGACGCGGTAGCCGACATCTATTGTATCGGGGTTGCGAAAAAAATCCTATTCCCGCACCCGGGCCATGCTGCAGGAATACAACGCTTCGCGCTACCAACGTCCGCACGAGTCGCCGCCCAAAGGGACGCGCTGTTGGGGACGCGGAAATCCGAGTTTTTTGTCCACTTCGTTCATAAGGTTTTCGCCGGATTGGTAGCGCCGGAAGTTTTCGCAAAAGAAGTCTACCGTTTTGGGAACACGCCACGCCGATTGGGCACCGATGTGCGGGGTAATGATGACATTGTTCATCTCCCAAAGAGGGCTGTTATGGGCAATAGGTTCGGGGTCCGCCACATCCAATCCAGCGCCGGCGATTGCCCCCGTTTTTAAATGATCGATCAGGGCGTTTTGATCAACGACACTTCCACGACCGACGTTGATGAAATACGCGCCGGGTTTACACAGACGAAATTGCACGTCGCCGATCCGTTTTTCGTTGTCTTCTGATAGTGGCAGGGTCACGATAGTTACGTCACAGGACTGCATGACGTCTTCTAATTGGTTTGCCGGTAAAATCTTTTTCACGATTCCATCGTCAACGGCGTGTTGTTCGGCATCAGGGAACAGATCGGTTGCGATAATGTTTTCCACCATCGGCCTGAGCGTTCTGGCGATCCGATAACCGTTGCCACCAAATCCGATGATGCCTACCGATTTTCCGTAAAGATCATCGGTAGGGCGACGCACATATTCGCGATCTCGTTTGGCTTGGAAGAAAATCGGCAGTCGGCGGATCAACCCCATCAGCAGCGCCATCGACGTTTCGGCGACCTGATTTGCAAACAAGGCGCTGCAACCGCTAACCACGATTGGCGAATCAATCACCTCCGGCGTCAAACAGTGATCCAGCCCGGCGGCCGAAGACTGAATCCATTTCAGTCGCCCGGCGTCAACGACCGATCTCCAGTCCATGGGGCGTTCGGTTTTCACGTGTCCGCAAAAGATGTCAGCGTCGTAAATTCGTTCGTGGATGTCCTCCTGGGAAGACGCGACGACATGGTAGTCATCCCCAGCGGCGCTGCGAATTTGTTTAACTTGAGTGTGTTCGATCGGGAAACAGGTTACGATAGTTGGCTTTGGCATAGTTCACATCAACGCGGGTATGAAGCTCCGAACGCAAACAATGCGAACACAAGCAATAATAGCGATTAAAATTTCGCCGCTGGACGGATATTATAAAACGTTTAGGCTAAGCAGAGAAACACACTATTACAGGACGTTAGCGGATTGAATGAAAAAATAGATTTAAATGACGTAACCATTCGTGAAGCACAAAACGCGGTTGACACTTGGATCAAAACGATTGGGGTGCGATACTTCTCTGAACTTACCAATTTGGCACAGTTGGTTGAAGAGGTCGGTGAAGTTTCACGTATTATGGCTCGCACCTACGGTGAACAAAGCTTCAAATCAGACGAAGCCGAAACTGACTTGGGGGATGAATTAGCGGACGTTATGTTCGTGTTAATCTGCATCGCCAATCAGACGGGCGTCGACCTCACAACCGCGTTACAAAAAAACTTAAAGAAGAAAACCCGGCGCGACTCCACGCGCCACCTCAACAACCCGAAGCTAACTACCCCCCCCGAATAACAGAAACGACGATCAACCGTCGGCGGAAAGCTAAAGACGATGGCCATTACGATTATGCGGCAAGTAAAATTTTGTGCGGGGCACCGATTGCTGAATCATGAAGGTAAATGCGCTAATTTGCACGGACACAACTACGTCGTTGAATTCCACATCACCAGTAACGAAATTGATTCTTTGGGACGCGTCGTTGATTTTTCGGTGGTCAACAAATTGTTCAAAGGCTGGATCGACGACAATTGGGATCACGGTTTTATTTTGTGGGATGCCGACGAAAACGCAATTCTTGCGCTCAAACAGGTCGAACCGCATCGATTGTATTTGCTGCCTTGCAATCCGACCGCTGAAAACATGGCGATGTATTTGCTGAAGGTGATTTCTCCTAAACTCATTGATCAAATCAAAGGCTACGATCTGCGGATGTCGAAAGTCGTGGTTTGGGAAACCGAACACGCCTTTGCCGAAGTGACCAACAACATCAGTTTGGATCAGGCCGACGCGGTGCTACAGAACGCTCATCGGGCGATGAATTGAGAGACGCGGTTGCAGTGAAGTGGTGTTGGCATTGCACTTCGTTTGCGTCGAACTTCGTTTGCGTCGAACTTCGTTTTAGGGTAATCCGTCTGTAGCTTGGGTGAAACGGTTGCCACGCCGGTTTTTCGATTCGCCCTATCAATTCAAAAACAACGCAAACATGGTATTAGAGAATAACGCATGACGACCGCCGAAATTGAACAAATTTTAGTTGTCCCGACCACCGTATTTCATCAGTGTGGTCACTTCCAGGGATTTTCTGGGGACACCGATCGCTATTTGAGCCGCGTTCTAGATTCCCAAGTCACCGACTATTTGCCGCGTGACAAAATGGAAGTTGACCCGTCCTACAAACAGTTGATCCCTTACTGCATTTTTCGCCATGTTGATGGTGATGGGAACGTGTCCATTTTTCAATACACTCGCGGGAAAGGGCAGGGGGAGACTCGCCTTCATGCGAAATGCAGTATCGGTATAGGCGGGCATATTTCCTCGATAGATGCTGACGATAATTCACCCTATAACAAAGGGATGCAGCGCGAACTGGATGAAGAGGTCGCCATCGATTGCGAATTCGAACAACGCTGTGTTGGGTTGATCAACGATGATGAAAACGAAGTAGGGAAAGTGCATCTGGGCGTTGTCCATATTTTTGAAGTCGCCGCCCAAGCGGTTACGGCGAAAGAGGTCGAAATTGAAAGGGCTGGCTTTGAACCCCTAGAGAGTATCCTAAAACGCGTTAACCAGTTCGAAACCTGGTCACAAATTTGCATTGAGGCGTTGTTTGTAAAATAAACGAAGCGGGCGTCTGGTTGTCTTCGGTCGAAGGAAGGCGGTTTTTTCGGTTCTCGTTACTCTTTTGGCTGGCGTTAGGTAGCATTTGCTATGATCTATTTGGACAATCACGCTACCACGCGCGTTGACCCGCGCGTGGTGCGAGCGATGCTGCCAGTGTTTGACACCTACTACGGAAACGCCGGTAGTGTCACCCATGAGGTTGGCATGGATGCACACGACCTGGTGCAGCAATCAGCCGCGACGATCGCTAATATAATTGGGGCAAGGGCTGATGAGATTGTCTTCACCAGTGGCGCGACGGAGTCGAATAATTTGGCGATACTTGGGGTGTGTCATGCCGACAATCCCAAACGCCACATGATTACCGCTCAAACGGAACACAAAGCGGTATTGGATCCGATGGGGCGCGTGTGCCGCGAATTTAAATTCGATATCACGCAACTACCGGTTGGCGAATGGGGATCACAATACGCCGGTTTGATCGATCTCAACGCACTTGAATCGGCCGTTGCCCGCGAAACGGCTCTGGTGTCCATCATGATGGGCAACAATGAAATTGGAACCATTCAACCCATCAAACAAATCGCCGAAATCTGCCACCGGCACGGAGCGGTCTTTCATTGCGATGCGACCCAGGCGGTGGGGAAACTGCCGGTGGATGTCGACGATCTTGGTTTCGACTTGATGAGTTTTTCGGCTCATAAAATTTACGGCCCCAAAGGTGTAGGGGCGTTGTATGTTCGCAAACGTGACCGACGAATCCGCCTGCGCAGCCAAATTGACGGCGGCGGACAACAATCCGGACGACGGAGCGGGACAGTCAACGTGCCCGGTGTGGTTGGAATGGCGACGGCGTTGCAGTTGTGTGCCGACGAACTGTTCGGTGAAAGCGTGTCGCAAGAAAATTGTGCGGGTAAGATCGATCCGATCGATAGCGACATAGAAAAGGCGAAAGATATTGATGAAGTGATTGAACCACATCGGATCAAGCAGCTGAGAGATTCTCTTTACCGGTTACTGACTGAAAAACTGGGCACACTTCCGATCAACGGGCAACCTCTGGACGCGGAAGATTCTCGATTGTACTGCAACTTGAATTGTCAGTTTCCCGGAGTCAATGCTCATTCGCTGATGACGATGGTGGATACGGTAGCCGTTTCGACCGGTAGTGCCTGTACTGCGGCCGATCCTGAACCCAGTCACGTGTTGCGGTCGTTGGGGTTGATCGATGAACAGATTCACAGCAGCCTGCGGTTTGGGATTGGTCGTTTCAACACCCACGCCGAAATTGCGGAATCTGCTGACCTGATCGTTGCGGCGGTGACGAAACTGCGGGAGATGATATAACAGAGAGTATAGAACGTTCGGGATTTGCGAATTGGCCGTTTTACAAGCATTTTCGTCAAATGCACTGGACAAATAAACTGTCCTTACGAAAAATGACGATACCGAAACAAAACAAGTTGAAATTTCATGGGTTTCATCAACACGACCCATTTCTAATTGCCGGAGTAATTTTATGAGTGTGACCATTACTGAAACCGCCGCCAAAGAAGTTCAGCGCTTCATCACCGAAGGTGACTACGACGAAAACGCAGCGCTGCGAATCGGAGTTGCCGGTGGGGGGTGCAGTGGATTCAGCTACAGCCTTAACATCGCTTCAGACTACGACGAAGCAAACGATATGAAGACCGAACAGCACGGCGTTCCCGTGGTCGTTGACCGCAAAAGTGCCCTTTATCTTGAAGGCACAACGGTCGACTACTATGAAGGCATTGAACAGCGCGGTTTCCAGTTTCACAACCCTAACGCGAAAAAGTCGTGCGGTTGCGGTAACTCCTTCAGCACGTAATCAACCGCACCCATGGTCAAATCAGCACCCGCCAATGGCGGGTATGGCGGTCTCGTTCGTCTGGATCGCCCGAGTGTTTATATTAACGTGTTACGCAATTCAAGTGTTACCCGAGCCACCGCTTCGACGGTGGCTTTTTTAGTATTCGGAAGAATTTACGCAAAACGGCGGGAACACCAATGAGCGAAAAAAAGAAAATCGGCGGCATACTTCACACCTATACAAAGTATGACCCCATGACGTTTCCTTCGCCGACCCAACCAGTGGCTGATGTCGTTTCGCCGCTGATGAACCACATGATGGCCTATGGTGCGCCCAGGCAGTTGACCGAAGAAGAACTGGCTAACGCGATTAAGTTGGACCCCGAGCAATTCCAAAACCTCGGCCCCAGTTTAGACATGATCAAGGCGTTGCTCGAAGACCGGCGGCGGAAGATTTTAGAAACGTACGAAACAAAGACCGTCCAGCAAGAAGCTAAAAAAGTCTTTCGAAAAAAAGCAAAGCAAGCAACGATCCCTAAGAATTTGAAGCCTGCGTACAAAGAAGCCGTTAATCGCGAGCAATTGTATGATCTTGAAAACCTGTGGTACAAGGTCAACGATGATGGCGGCGAGTTGGCTCGGCACATCATGGGGCTGATGGGGAAGCTGAGCGATAAGTACGGGGTTGACGAACTGGCGGCGAATTATGTTTTCACCGGCGATCAGTCCATGACGATTCCCCAAGCTCTCGAAATCAAACAGGAGCTCGAGAAGATCGACGAACTTCTGGAACAGGTCCAGCAGGCACAAGAGAACGCCCAGCTAGCGATCTTGGACATGGATCAATTGGGCGAATTCATGGACGACCAAACAATGCATTCGTTGGAGGAGATGAAAAAGCAGATCGATCAATACATTCAAGACATCGCCGAACGCCAAGGCTTAAACAAGAAGGACGGACGATACGAAATCACGCCTCAAGCATATCGAACGTTTCAGGGGAAGCTTCTTTCGCGAATTTTTAGCCACCTCAAAGCCTCCAATAGTGGCCGCCACCAAGACAACGTCCAAGGCCAAGGCGCGGTCGAACTGCAGCAAACCAAACCCTACGAGTTCGGCGATTCATTAACTGAGATGGATATTCCGCAGTCCTTCATCAACGCGCTGATCCGCGATAACGGGCAACACCCAATTCGTTTGCAGGCCGAGGATATCGAAATCCACAAAACGCGGAACAACCCCAAAGCCGCCACCGTGATCATTATGGACATGAGCGGTTCGATGCGGTACGACGGTCAATACATCAATGTCAAACGAATGGCGATGGCGATGGATGGACTGATACGCAGTGAATATCCCGGCGACTATTTGAACTTTATTGAGATGTATACCTTTGGGAAAATCCGCAGGCAGGGCGAAATCATTGATCTGATGCCCAAACCGGTCACCGTTCATGATCCCTTTGTACAACTGAAGGTCGATATGAGTAGGCCTGAGGTCAGCGAACATATGGTGCATCAGCATTTCACCAACATTCAACATTCATTACGACTGGCGCGCACGTTACTTGCGACGCAGAACACGCCCAACCGGCAGGTTATGCTGATCACTGACGGTTTGCCGACGGCTCATTTTGAGGATTCCATATTGTACATGTTGTACCCGCCCCATCGGGTCACCGAAGAAGCGACGATGAGGGAAGGAATGTTGTGTGCCCAAGAGGGGATCACGATCAACACATTTTTGGTTCCCAGTTGGTCGCAATCTGAAGAGGACATTCGATTCGCTCATCGGTTAAGCGAATCGACCAAAGGGCGCGTTTTCTTTACCGCTGGCGGTGATCTGGATCGGTTTGTGGTTTGGGATTACATTAACCGAAAACGTGAGATTCTGTGATGGTTTTGGGCCCGTCGGTTGGGCCCGTCTGTTCTAACTCAGTCACGCCGGTGCAAACCGGTTTATAGATTTATGCGACCTATTGCAAAACTAATCGTCGCTTTGGTGTTTATCGGCAGTTGTACCTGGGCCGCCGTGTCAGCCTACGGTCAGCGCGAAAAAGTTATCACGATGAGATCGACGTTGCAGTATGTGGGCAAAATCAATAACGTCGCAGCAATCAGTGAACAGGTCAGCGACACCAATCCAACCGCGGTAAAACAAATCGTTTTTATCGACGACGGATTGACCCGCACGTTTGTGAATCGTCAAAGGATCGGCGGTACGGTGGCCGATTCAGAACGGAATGAATTCTCCAAGGACATTTGGCAACGCGTTTACAACGGTCCGCCGGGAGCGTCTGCGTTTGCAGGGTCGACTCCTTTTACCGACGACGGTCATCGCATTCTGTCGGTCAGAAATAAATTCGGAGTGTCCCAATTTGTCCAAGGCATCACCAAAATCACTCCGCGTTACGTCGAATTAGATGCGCTCGTCGGCGGCGCGTCGGCGTCCGCACGAAGTTGGCACATGAGCATGGCGATCGGTACCGTTCCATCAAACGTGCTCCGCCGCGTGTTAGAAAATGCGATTGAAGATCGCGCACGTTTGACCCCGTTTTTAGGGATCGTCGATTTCTTCATCCAAGCCGGTCGGTATCAAGACGCCGACGATCAGTTGAGACGCATTCAAATTCTCTTCCCAGATCAAAAAGAGCGCGTCGAAGAAAATCGGGTGCGGGTTCGTCAAGAATTCGCCAAACAACAGCTTCGTGAAATCAAACTGATGCTCGAATCGGGGCAAACCGATTTGGCGACCCGCTGGATCAAATCAATCAACCAAAATGGCGTCGAAGGTGAAACGCTGGCCGAACTGGATTTCCTAAGGGACCAAGTCGACCAGAAACCCGGTAACATCACGCGGGTAAAGATGCTTTTGAAAGCTTTACTGGATAGATTCCGCAACCTTCCAGACGGACAACTATCGGACAGGCAAAAGAAAACACTTGATACTTTCGAAGCTGAGATTGAATCGGATCTTGCCGACGTCAACATCGCACGACTGGATAGTTTTGAACGCCTTTCTCAAGACGTTACCCAAACCGATCAGCAGTCGGTCGCACTTGCGATCAGCGGTTGGATTCTTGGCAGTAATAATGCGATCGACAATTGGGCGATCGCTCAGTCATTGTTTGAAGTGCGTTCACTTGTGCGGTTGTATTTAAAAAGTGATGATCCAAACCGCCGTCGGCAGATCCTTAAACAGCTTGAGCAATTCGAGAGCAGCGATCCGAGTTACATCGCTGCAATGATGGCCCAGATGAAACCATTGAAGCACGATTTGATTGACCAGTACGACGGACGGGAACCGATTGAGTTTAGCGTTGCGGTCGATGGTTCCAAGGCTGACCCGACGCCAAAATTCTATCGTTGTTTGGTGCACCTTCCGACCGAGTACAATCCCTATCGGCGTTATCGGTTGATGTTAGCCCTGCCAGGGGCCTCAACGGTGGAGGATCAGTTGAACCATTTCTGCGGAACGTTCAATGAATCGCTGGGCGTGTTGCACGGCAGTGCATCGCGTAATGGTACCATCGTCGTTGCCGTTGATTGGAGAAAACAAGGCCAACGAAAAGCCGAGTATTCGGCGCGGGAACACAAAATTGTCATGCGTGCCTTGCGTGAAGCGATGCGGCGTTTTTCAATCGATACCGATCAAGTCTTCCTCCAAGGCCATGGGATCGGTGCCGACGTTGCGTATGATATCGGGCTGGCTCATCCGGAGCACTGGGCCGGAATCATCGGGATTTCCGCAACCGGAATACAAAAATACGGCAAAATTTACGCAGGAAACAAAACGGATACGCTTTCTGTTTATGCCGTTGTGGGGAGTTTGTACATTGGCGGGATTCGCAACTGCAAGGACGCGTGGAACGAATGGTTGACCACCGATCAACGCAACGATTGCACGGTGGTGCAGTATAAGGGGCGACTGGACGAACGTTTTACTGAGGACATTCCTGAGATGTTCAAATGGATGCGGGTGCAGCGACGGCGGTCGCCCGGCGGTGCCGGTTTTAAGTTTGAGTGTAAATCGATTCGACCGTGGGATAACTACTTTTGGTTCGTGGAACTTCACGGGTTCCCTGAAAAAAATACGACTTGGCCTGAGTTGTATAACGGCAAAACCAAGATCAGCGCCCTGAAGTTCACAGGAGACCTGCGGGCGGCGAACTCGAACACGTTTAATCTTGGCCCTGCTCGGGGGGGCACTGGGATGACGTTGTGGTTGAGCCCCGACTATTTTGATTTTAGTCGTGAAATCACCATAAACGGGCGCGGACGAAAGTTCGAAGGATCGATACGGCCATCGCGCGCAGTTTTGCTGGAAGACGCGCGGCAGCGGTGCGATCTTAAACGGCCTTATTGGGCGAAGGTTGATTGTGTCAATGGGGTTTGGTCAGTGAGGGAGTAAAGAAATCATAGCGCAAAAACCAAAGGGCACACGGTTTAATTCGAAGGTTTGATTCGTGCGTTGGATTCGTGCGTTGGATTAACAATGAAAACGCGTTGCCCGCAGATGGCAAGAATCGATGTGGAAGAGATTCGGTAGTCCTTAATTGGATTCCCATTCGTCGATTGACGGTGCCTTTTGGATTGCGATCAACGGTTGCGGTGTTTGCGTCTTGGTGCTGAAATCGAGACCCATTTTCGATGCCGCCCCCGGCACAAACGAGTGTACCCAATGGAGCGTCCGGTTGGAACGTTCCGGTATGTCTTTACTGGATTGCTCTCAGATTTTGTGGCCGGATCCGAAATCGCAATGGGATTCGCCAAAATTACTGATCGCTGTGTTTACGCGAATTCGGTCGAATCCAGCTACATTCGCTGGAAATGGCGATTTTTTAACGTGCGCGGTGCGACAAATTACCGATCAGAACCACGGTGTTATGGATATGGTTGGGCCAGCGCATGGGGATTGGCGCGCTGTCGCTGCTGACTTTTGTTGGCGTGATTCCGGAAATAACCAGTAAACGAAAGGGGGCTTCACGATCAACGTAACCGCGACAAGCTGGACTTCACGCTTATTGCCCCAAAGCGTCCCTGAAAGGAAATTACTTGACATCGACTGCGCGGTACGCGGCGATCACGGCTTGGTCTCCCGCCTTGCCTTTGATTGAGTTCCCATGCTCCATGCCAATAATAAAGTCCTTGCCTTCTTTAACCGACCGCTGATGGATCGCATTGAACACGTTTTTAAAATTGATCTCTCCGGTCCCGGGTTCTTTACGTCCCGGGTTATCACCGGCTTGAAAATAGGCGATCTCATCCCAAGCCAGGTTGATGTTGGTGATGAGGTTGCCTTCGGTGATTTGCTGGTGGTAGATGTCGAATAAAATTTTGCAGCTGGGAGAATTTACCGCGCGGCAAATCGCAAATGCTTGATCGGAGTCCTTCAGAAACGCGCCGCCATGATTTGCATGCCAGTTCAACGGTTCCAGCACCATCACCAGATCGTGGGGTTCGAGAATTTCGGCGCACCGTCGAAGCATGTCAATCACGTTGGCTAATTGATAGCCCTCAGCCAGTCGCGGTCCTCCGTAGACGTTCTTCTGATTCAGTGGTTGGTCAATGGAGCCCGGTACAACGGTCATGAATTTCGCATTGCAGCGTTTCGCTATTTTGACCGCCTCTTTCATCTTATTTAAAATGTCTTTGGTCGAATCTTTTTTGGGATTTGCAAAGGTGGGCTTGGCAAAATCTGCATACGCGACGAATACGCCCATTTGCATGTCGTGTTTGGCCAGCGTTTTACCAATCCTAGTTTGTATCTCAGGGGTTTCTTTGGTGATGCGGTTGTATTCGATCGCGGTGAAACCCTTCTCGTGGCAATAATTGATTTGGTCGATTACGTCTTTACCGACGGTGGATTGGAAACTACCGGGGTGGGGCGCGAAACGCAGTTTGAATTTTGGGTCAGTGGCGACCGCGGATTGGTCTCCGTTCTGCGCCCAGCAGGTGTTCACCGAGGTCATCGCGACGGTCGCAGCGCCAGAGGCGATGAAAGCCCTTCGATCAAGTTTTACCCTGTTAGTAATATTGTTCGGATCGTTAGTTTTCATATTTATTGTGGTTGTCAGGGAAATTGGAGCCAAAAATCATTTAGGTGGTGTCTTGTTTACGAGCGTTACATATTAACGTCAATGGCTGGAGGCCGCTTAAAAAAAACGTTACTCTGCTACGCAACCGTACACATCGGCAGATCGACGATTAGAATATGTATCGTCGAGTTTGATTTGTTGACAAAGTTGTCTCCCTCGACGCCATTTAAACTTACCTCTAGCCCATGACCACTGGCAAGCTTATGAATGATAAAGACGGGAACCCATACGCCGCTACTAACGCTCGCTCCGACGCTGATTCGCCGGGGGACTCTGTTCATGGTTCGCCAGCGGTTGTTTCAAAACAGGTTATCGTTCCGTTTATTTTGGTTACGTTTTGTTTCGCCCTCTGGGGGTTTGCGAACGACATTACGAACCCTTTGGTGAAGGGGTTTGGAAACATTTTCAACCAGAGTACTTTCATCAGCGCGTTTGTGCAATTTTCGTTTTATGGTGGTTATTGCTTTATGGCGATTCCTGCCGCGATTTTCATCAAACGATTTACTTATAAATCTGGGATTCTGTTGGGACTTGTGCTGTACGCATTGGGCGGACTGTTGTTTATCCCGGCCAGCCAAATCGGAATTTTTTGGCCGTTTTGTGCCGCGTTCTTCATTATGACGTGCGGGCTTAGTTTCTTAGAGACAAGTGCGAACCCCTATATCCTTTCCATGGGAGCGGAAGAGACTTCGACCCAAAGATTGAACTTGGCCCAAGCGTTCAATCCATTGGGGTCGATCACCGGTGCGTGGGTCGCGAAAGAATTCATTTTGGCAAAGATCAGTCCGTTGAGTGGAGCCGAACGAGCCGAACTTCCTGCGGCGGAATTCGAAAGCTTGAAACTTGCTGACTTGGGGGTTGTTCGTGGCCCTTACGTGACGATTGGCATTGTCATCGCAGTGGTGTTTCTCATGATTCTGTTTTACAAAATGCCGCGCAGCAAGTCTTCAGAAAACGGCAGCTTAGACCTTGGCGGAACCTTCTCCCGTCTGATGGGTAACTCGCGCTACGTAGAAAGTGTCATCGCACAACTGTTCTACGTGGGAGCTCAGATCGCGGTTTGGACTTACTTGATTCATTACGGTACCGAGGCCTACAAAGCGACAGGCCTGACCGAAGGTGCCGCCGCCGAATCGGCAGGTTCTTACGCGATCTATTCATTGATTTTGTTTGCGGCGTCACGTTTCGTGTGCACCTTTTTATTGAAGTTTATCAATGCGGGTATGCTTCTTGCGATCTTGTCGTCGGTTGCCATTGGGCTGTGTGCCTTCGCGATGCAAAACGTTTCGTTCAACGGTTTGTACGCGTTGGTGGCTGTTTCGGGGTGCATGTCGTTGATGTTCCCTACGATCTACGGAATCGGCCTCAGGGGGCTTGGTGAAGATTCGAAACTTGCAGCGGCCGGTCTGGTGATGGCGATCGCTGGCGGTTCAATTTTGCCATTGGCTCAGGCCGCCGTCATTGACAGCAAAGGCGTCGCGTTCTCTTTTGTGTTGCCAATGATCTGCTTCATTGTCGTTGCGATCTTCGGTTTACGGGTGCTGTTGTTTCACGACCGCCGTACGACTTCCGCCGCGTAGTTTTCACGGTCCGTAATCCTTGTGGGCGGGATAATACTGTCTGCCCACAGTATTTAAAAATTGAGATATCTGAGTATGGCTGAAACGAAGCTAGGGTCACAAACGATTGACATGCCGCGTGTGATTTTTGGAACCGGCACCTTAGGCAATCTATTTGTCGAACTCACTGACGATGTGAAGTTGGCCATTTCAAAACAGTGGTTCAGCGGCGATCACGCCACTGCGGTGGTGGACACCGCCGGTAAGTACGGAGCCGGATTGGCGCTGGAAGTCATCGGCAACAACCTCCGTGCAATCGACGCAGACCCCAACAGAGTGGTCATCAGCAATAAACTGGGATGGAAGCGTGTTCCATTAACCACTCCTGAGCCCACCTTCGAACCCGGTGCGTGGGTTGGGCTGAAACACGACGCCGTGCAATGTATCAGCTACGATGGAATTTTGGAGTGCTGGGAGCAGGGTGAGGAACTTTTAGGGCCTGGCTTCAGTTCGCAATTGCTGTCCGTCCATGATCCCGATGAGTACCTTACGGCCGCCAAAGACGAAGATGACCGTGATCGGCGATTTGCCGATATTTTGGACGCTTATTCCGCGCTGGCCGAACTTCGCGATCAGGGGAAGTGCTGGGGAGTTGGCGTCGGCAGCAAAGACTGGAAAGCGATCGCGGAGATTGACGAACACGTAAAATTGGACTGGGTGATGTTGGCCAACAGTTTAACCATCCATCGTCACCCGAAAGATCTTTTGGACTTCGTTGCCGATCTTCACCGCCGCAAGGTCCTAATTTTCAACAGCGCTGTTTTCCACGCCGGTTACATGGTTGGCGGAGATTCTTTTGATTACGGTAATTTGGATCCCAGCAATGCTGGCGACGCCAAAGTGATCGATTACCGCGATCGGTTTTTCCAGCTTTGCGAAAAACACGAAGTGAAACCGGCCGCCGCGTGCGTCGAATTTGCACTCTCTCCACCGGGAGTTGCCGCGATCGCTCTCAGTTCCAGCAAACCATCGCGCGTCACTTCGAATATCGAACTGGCCAACGCGCGTCTGCCCGAAGCGTTTTGGGCCGACGCAAAACGAATCGGGTTGGTCCATGCGGACTATCAATATCTGTAATCGGATTCCGATTTGCTCTGGACCCGTTCTGTATTTGGCAACAGTTTTTCAAACTGCCGTTGAAACAGACGCCCTTAAGGGATTGTTGAAACACAAAAAGGGCCGCTCGGTTGCGAGCGGCCCTTTTGATTAACGTTCAACTTTCAGATTGCTTGTTGAAACTAATTGTTTCGAAGTCGTTATGAACATCTGGGGTTTGCGTTCCCAGCAGCTGTTCTGACTGATTCCAATGTTTGACACTGCCAGTCTACTAACGTTGGAAGTCTCCGCTGTCGGTACTAAAGTTAGCATCAGCGGCGTTGGCGGTCGATGAAGCACGAGTTGATTCTCCATCGTGACTGAAGAAGCGCGTGGTTCCTTCCGCGATTTCGCGTGAATCAGAATCGTTGCAGGTTAACTGAGCGCGGAAAATGTGAGTGCCTTGCTGGTGAGCTGCGGCGGTCACTTCGTAACTAACTTCCTGCCCCGGTTCGATTACGTCGATGGGCGAAAACAAGACCTGCCCCGGCACGATGCGGTGTTGATGACCATCGGCAGAGTTTGGTTCGATCCCTTCGGAAAACTGCATCACCAAATCAACTGCCTTCGCGCTGCGACTGCCTCGGTTGCGAACTTTGATAGTATAGGGCACGTTTTTGTTGGTTGGCAGAGGGCCACGTGGGTCTTCGACTTCCAGGACAAGGTCGGCCACGGTCTCAACACGCGTTACGCAAGCCGCTGACGCCGCTAGATCTCCCTGTTTGACACCGCACTCAATTTGAAGGTCTCCGCTGCCGTTAAGTTGGCATTCGACCTTATACTCTCTCGTTTGGCCCGGTTCGAGCGGACCGACTTGCCAACGGACTCCGTCTTCGATCGGTGAAACCGAGTCGATTCCAGAAATATATTTAGCACCTGTCGGAAGCGCGACCGCGGCCATCAGATTATTTGCTGAAGCGTCGCCGCTATTGGTCATTACGACTTTGTAGAATCCGACATCACCGGAGAACTTCATTGCCGGGCCTTCGATAGTAACGTTAAGCTTCGCACGACGGACGGTGATTTTCCGTTCACTGCTGGTTTCGATATCGCCGTCAGCCGTTGCACCAGCAACTAACGAAAGTTCGCCAGCAGTGCGTGCCAATAGTTCAACTTGGAAGACCTCTTCGGCTCCGGGCTTGATATCACCAAGGACAGAGCGTTCGCCACCAAGCGCTTCGGGGAGTTTGACGGTCACGTTTTCAGCAGTGCCTGTTCCGGGATTGCGGACGGTGACCAAGTATCGCGCGACTTCACCGAATTCGACATCAGCAGGTCCAGAGATGCTCATTTGCAAACGTGGTTCGGTCACGACAACGGCGGCTTTTCCGGCACGAGGAACCAATGTCCACTCGACTCCCACATCAAATCCTTCGGCCTTCCTAGGGACAGCCAAAATCGTAGCGGACTGTGTTCGTCCGGCTTCAATACGATCGATTGTCCAAACCAGGCGTGCTTTATCACGGCCGTCTGTGATCTCCTTGTTGCCGGTTGTGAGATTGACGTTTTGGACTTCAACCCACTGAGGCATATTGATGCCGACCAAGATTCGTTCGGCGGGCGAAGAACTGTTATTTTTGACGACCACTTCGTAATTGGCAGGCTTGTTGATTCCGATCGAACGAGGCCCAAAAGTTTCAACTGCGATGGAAGGAGCACCCAAGCGGATGGCCGCGTTTTTGGCATCAGATCTCGGGGTGACGACATCGTTGGACACCGTGCGAACCTGACGATCTAAAATGTTGTTTGACGATCGCAAAGGAACGTCATTTTGCGGTGTCGCATAAACGGCGTGGTTGACTGTGTCGGAATTTTCTGTTTGCACGTTGATTCCACGCACGAATTCGGAGGCTGAAAATTCTTTGGTTTCTCCCGGTGTGGCGAAGTTTGGTGCAGGCGAAAGGGGGGGCGAAGTGACTTGTGGCACCTGCGGTGCTGTTTCTGCAATGGCTTGAAACGCTGGAGCCAACGCGCCACGCGTATCTTCGTTAGCCGTTTTCGCCATGGCTGAGATTTCGGCTTCCCGGGCGGCGGTGCGTTTTTGGATGGCTCGCAGTTGGCTTTCCAAAACGGCGCGTTGACTGGAAATCTCTTCAGGAGCGATCCGAGGCGTCGTTGTTCGAATGGCTTGCGACATCTGCGGAGCGAAATCTTCGAAGGATTTTTCCGCCGCAACCTTGGGTGTAAATTGATTCAGTGCTTGCGATACAGACTCGACTCTCGCTGTTACGGGAGCCTTAAATTTCTCCATCGCTTTTTGTGCGCGGGGGAAATTCGCTGCTCCAGCAAGTATCTCAGGAACGACTGGTTCGTTGGCTTCAGTCAAAGGGGCCTGGTAGGTCGTTTGCTGGACCGCGTAACGACTGCCAACTCCCAGCGAATTGGCCGGAACTTGATCGCTGAAGTTATATGTCGTCGCAGGAATGCGCTGAGCCTTACCGGGGGCGACGTGAACCGATGGTGGCGTCGGGCGGACCTCGGTCGGTTGATAACGCTGTGACGGTCGTTGAAGTTGTTGGCCAACGGCGACTGAAGAGACCAATGGGGTCGCGCCCGCAATTAGGCCGATAATGGCGATTTTGAGTGTTTTCGCTAGCATGAAATCCTACCCTAGTGATGAAAGACGAATCCGTCCTTATTGAGCATCGACTTTAACGACTGAGTAGGTTTAACCAAATTTTATGAATCTACGGAATTGCAGATAGCAGTGCTAGCAACGCCGTCGGTGTTGTCCGTGTTGCCCATGTTTCCCATGTTGCTCATGTCCTTAGTGCCACCATTGTCATCGGTGAGGATCAAGTGTTATCGTCCGACGTTAACTTTTCGAATGAGTCCATGACGCAGCCAGCGTTTGGTGCTGGGTTGCTAATCATCGCACCAATTTTCCGGTTTGCTTAAGTCATGTGTGTAAATTGGTCTAAATCGCTTTGCCGGGCTTGGTAGGGCGACTGAACTGCACGGTGAGAAAGAAAAGGAGGAAGGGGGTATCGTGGTTGTCTGCAATGAATTGCCTTGAATTTAAGATACAACAACGTGTTATTTCTGTGTTTGCCATTCGACGCCAGTGGTGTCTCTGAGGTTCTCCGTTTCGAGAAAAGACTTGCCGCGTCAAGGGAGATTTTAGTTGTCGTGTAAAATTTATGCACGGTCTTCAGCGACGCTGAAACTGGTTCCATGTTGTTCAAGATGGGATTACGGATTCGCAACGTGGCTGATTTCCTCGATCAACAGTTCGCGGGATAGAGTTAGTTCGTCGTTGATCAATATGAAAAATAGATTGGCTGTATTGACGGGGGCAGATTGTGCGCCGCCAACTTTGAAGCTCCTTTTTGTTTAACGGGAATTGAAATTGAAATTGAAGTTTTCACAGCCGAGGAATTCACGTTCCATTATCGCCTTATCTTTTATGGCCTTCCGAAATTTACACGGGGCTGGTGTTTGTCGCCCCGTGATTTTAATTTAGCGGGGTTCGCTGGGATTCAGGCTGTCGGAAGTTTGGGGAGGCGGTTGCGTCGTTATGGATCGCTGGTTTTGAAACGCCGTTTGCGGGGGCGGTTGTCAGGGCGATTGCGCGTCGCAGATTTAGCGCGACTGATGGGGGAAGCTTTCCTGTCAGCGCAGTCGGTATTGCCGCCGAAAGTAGCTGAGGCAGCGATTTGACGATGGTTGCCGCATCGGCCCGTTGGTGCGTTTTATACAAATTGGACAGTTGCCACTTCTGCAATAGTTTGCGCGAACAAAGTGAGGTTTGCTGTTGGCCGCAAAATCAAGTTGGGTAATCCGCGCTGAGGTTCAATCCAAATCGGTAGAACGAAACGGCGCGACGACTTTGTTGATCTTTCGCGACCGGGGCTTTGAGAAAATGATTTTAGGGGCGTCGGGGGAGTGGCGAGGCACTGTTGCGTTGGGATTGGTTGTGTTTTCGGCGGCGGCCAGCCCGGCGCTTGCCCCGGGGAGCTCTATCTCGCCGAGGTATTTCGATTTCACTTCGTCGTGCTGCACGATTTCTTCTGCAGATCCGCTGCATAAGATTTGCCCCGCGCTGACGACGTAGGTCCGATCGGTGACTTGCAAAATCTCTCTGGCGGCATGATCAGTAATCAGGACCGCAATTCCTTGTTGGCTCAACTCTTTGATCACAATCTGAATACTTTGAACGGTGACCGGGTCGATACCTGCGAATGGTTCGTCCAGCATGATAATTTGTGGCTGGGAAACCAAGCAACGCGCGATTTCCAAACGCCGTCTTTCTCCGCCAGAAAGATCACCGGCTTTGGATTTGCGAATATGAGTGATTTTGAACTGTTCGAGCAACTCTTGGCACCGAGATTTCTGTTCGCGTCGCGAAAACCCAAGCAGCTGCATCATTCCTTTGAGGTTTTGTTCACAGTTAAGTTTCGCAAAGACGCTGGATTTTTGCGGAAGGTATCCCATTCCGCCCTCGCGTGACCGCAGGTACATTGGCCACGCCGTGACGTCTTTGCCCTGCAGGAAAACTTTACCGCGGTTGGGTTTAACGATACCGCACATCATTTTAAACGAAGTCGTTTTGCCGGCACCATTGGGGCCTAAAAGACCAACGATTTCGCCGGGGTTGACTTCCAAGGAAACCCCATCGACGACTCGCCTTCTTCCGTAAATTTTGACTAATCCGTCAGCTCTTAAAATTGTCATTTGATAAACGTCATTCGGCCGAAGTTCGGCAAATAAGGAATCGGTGCGCTGAGCGTATGTGGCCAAAAAACCACGATGGCTCGTCCGATCAAAAGATCGCGTTCGAAATATCGCGGTCCACTCCAGACTCGCCCGTCGAGGCTTTCAGCGCTGTTGTCGCCCATGGGGAGGAACTGGTCCTTTGCGGGGTCGTCAGTGTCCAGCAATTGAAACATCGGCTGGTTTACCCCTTTTTTAGCGGTAAACAATCGCCGAGCGCCTTCGGATTTCCAGCGGGTGGGATTGCGCATCGTTTCAATAATCGTTGCAGGATCAAAACCCGTTTCGTTGGTCATGTCGCTGGGATCGATCTTTGAAATGAAGTAGATGTCGCGCATCACTTTAATTCGATCGATCACCACATCCAAGTTTTGGCATCCGATCCCCAGCGGTTCCAAGTCGGCGGGGTCTTGTTCGGAATAATGGGGTACCGGAATGTCGGTGCGAGTGTAAGTGCATCCGGGAAAGTCGATCAGACTGCCGTTGATCCAAAGATGGATTTTATCGTCGGCGTTAATGATGCGTATGTGATAACTGCCTGGACGGGTAATGGAAGTTTGGGCGGTAGGAGTTTCAATTGGATTTCCATCGGCATCTTGAAACGTGATAACCGAATCGGAAACGGGATTGGCGGGCCGTTGGGCCGACAGTTCCAGTTTGCCCGATCGCGTATCGACCGCCATTTGATAGTGTGCTCCTCCTTCGACGATATCGAAAAAGAGACTTCCACTGCCGGATTTGATCTCTACGTCGGCTTCGAAACCAATATCCCCGACCCAGTGCAATCCCTTGTGATAGGCTTGAATGAAGTTTTTATTTTTGGGTGACACCCCGTCAACTTTAAGTCCGATTGGAAAGAATCTTTGGTTTTCATTCCTAGGCATCGCCATGGTGTAATCATTGTAAGTTACGTAGTCGTTGATCAATCGCCCTGGATGAGGCGGTGATTTGAAGACGTCTCCGTTTTTTGCCATTTCCAAAATGTTAGCCCAGTCTTTCTCCTCGGGGCCGTCGTTACGAAACTTGAGCCAGCTGATTTCTGGCCGCGCGGTCGCGGTATAAGTAACTCCATCGCCGATTTGTGATGTCCAGTTGGCTTCGCCGCTTCGTTGTAACCATTGCAGCGGCCATTGGGTTACTTCCAAATCGTGAGCGATATGATTGGTGTCGGAGATCGCCTCGACAGTGTGAAGGACTTTATGCGACGGCTTGCGAGCAATGGTTTTGTCGTAGCCGCCGTCGGGGCGTTTTTGCATCGTGAAGATGTCGCCATTTTCGATCAAGATATTATCGCCGGGCAAACCGATCAGTCGTTTAATATAGTTTTGTTTCGCGATGTTAGGATTCTTGAAAACGATGACGTCAAAGCGCTCCGGCTCTTTGAAATCGTAAATGAATTTGTTAACCAAAATACGGTCGCCATTGTTAGTCACGTGTGAGGCTTCGCGAATACTCATCCGAGTCGTATAGTGGCAGATTGGGCAAGTCGTACCCGCAACATCGACCTCTTCTTTGACGCCGACGCGGTACTGATGACCGCACTCTTGGCAGCTTAGATCTTTGTGTTGGCCTTGCAGTGACGGAGCCATCGAACCGGTCGGGATGATGAACGCTTCGGCTTCGAAAGCGCGAAACAACAACGCCAATAAGATCGCGATTACGAAAGCCTCGAAGGTTTCGCGGACGCTGTAGTCTTTGAAAAATCCAAACACGCCGCCGACCGATTCTTCTGAATGAACCGCGACCGGGGTTTTCTTTTGGACGGGGCGATCTTCGCCAGGAAAGGAACGTCGTTTACGCTTGGCCATATAGCTTGATTGGGAGAAAGGTAATAGTGTTCTAAATTATTGTAACCGGTTCCTAAAAACGCGAATACACGAGATTTGCATCAACAGCGAATTCTACCAATTGAGGCGTAAAACTAATGTCGAATTGCGAAAATGGGGGCGTGAGAAACATCTTCGATCATACGGCCAAAATCTTGGGTTTTTGTTTTGCTTCTTTAAAAAAAACAGGGCTTTAGGCGATTTTAACAGGCCCTCGTGTTTTATCGCCCGCTCAATTTCAATGACGCTGGATTCGCGATAATTCATGCTGCCGTAAGTTTCAGGCCGGTAGCGTATTTGGCTGTGGGGGAGGGACGTTTGCTGGATCGGTTGAGCGCAGATGCGCGTGGCAGATTTTGCGCGATTGATCAGGGAGAGAATCCCTGTACTGTCGCCGAAGTGGCTGGGAAAACGACTTGACTATCGTTGGCATCAAAATGTGACGCCATTTCATTGCACCGGCGGTTTGATTTGCTGTTACGGCCTTCGGGCTAAGTTTCTCCTGCTACGGTTTCACGGTGCCGATTAAATCTTTCGCCGTTCCGAATTGCCGACTGTCGCGCGAAACAGGCACGTTGTCACCGAGTACGAAATATTCGCGGTCCGGGATCTGCATCGGCAGAGTGTGTTGTGGCAATCGCGCTTCGGCAAAGTAATAAATGTCGCGCCAAATCCGGCAGCGATCGACGCTGCCCGAAGACGTGCCGCAGAATCCAAATTTTAAAAACGGAACAGTGACTGGATCGTCAGCATCGCCAAGCAACGCGTTCTTTACTGCGATGTCGATTAACGTTTCGTCGTTGACTTTCAGAGTGATTTTTTGATCGATGTTGGAAAACCAAACCACAACTGAATCGTCGGCAGGTCGTTTTTTTTGAAACCTCCGGTCGAATCCGTTTCCAGAGAATTTGATGTTATAATTACGGTCTTTGCCGTCGGCCGATAACGTGACCTCGAAGATCGTGGTTCCGATAAGTCGCTGGAACTTGAACTTGGCTCCCGCAGACAACGAAAGTTCCGTTTGTACGATAAGTTCTTGGACCACGTGGAGACTGCGAGTTAGATTTTGATTGAACGAATCAGCGTCTTGGATCGCCTGACATAGATTAGGTTGGACGTGACTGTGGGTTGGATAGCGCGGGTGATGGCAATAGGTAATCCAATCGCAACTTCCCTCAGGCCGAGGGCGATGAACGAATCGGGGACGCTCAAAATCCCACCGGTCGTTGTCGCACTGCAAAGCCCCGCGTGTGTGAGGGCCATGAAATGCCGAATCGAACACGAAACGTTTGGTCTGGTCGACGACGGTGGCGGGTTTGACGATGACGTTGCCGTCGATCAGTATGTTGCCCCGGCGTATTGAAATGATTTCTCCCGGCAATCCAACGACTCGTTTGATCAACGTTTTGCCATGGTGCCTGAACGCGACGATGTCCCAGCGGTTGGGCGTCTGGCCGGGCAGCACCGAAACGCGCTGCGGTGCAATAGAGGTTGTGGTCGGGGAAAATTTGCAGCCGCAATTCGGGCAGTAGACGGTTTTGAGATCAGGAACGACACCGTGTTCGAAGGTCAGGCCGCATTGGGGGCAGGTCTGAGAAACCCGGTGCCCACAAAGGAATGGAGCCATTGAGTCCCCCACGATTTCGGCCGGGATTATTGGCGAAGGCTGACAGCCAAAAACGGCGGTTAGCGTTAAAATTACCAGTAACGCTTCCCAAACGGATGGGTAACAACTGTTTCGACGTTGGTGGGGTTTCAATGGCGTTGGCACAATCGAAGTCGCAAGTTTGGCTATGATGGGTATGGGCAAAGTTTATCTTATTTTGGATCGCAGGTAGTGGCGTGGGCAATCGTAAATTATGGCTGGTCGTGGTTGTTCTCTTGGTCCCGGTTCTGCCATTTTTATTGATGGGGTATTGGTTCGAGCCTTTGGTTGAAAAGTGGTTTGTTGATTTTCAATCCGGCCAAGCCAACCTATGGTCAGGAGCGGCAATCATTTTGGGGCTGACGTTGGACATTCTGCTGCCGATTCCATCCAGCGTATTGTTGACGTGTGCGGGGCGACTGTTTGGTGGATGGGGAGGCGCGGTGGTAGGTTGGGCGGGATTAAATCTGTCGGCCGCAGTCGGAATCTGGATCAGCAGGAAAATTGGTCCCAAAGTCGTCCAACGTTTCTCATCGGAACAAGACGTGGCCGATTTTCAATTGTTGGATTCAAAGATCGGTTGGTGGTCGTTGGTGGCCTGTCGGCCGCTGCCGATATTGGCTGAGGCAAGTGTTATTTTCGCGGGCTTGAGCCAGATGCCGTTAAACAGGTTTTGGCCGCCGGTGTTGTTTGCCAATGCAATCGTCGCGTTGCTGTACGGGGGGGTAGGGGATTTTGCGGCGCGACAACAATGGTTTGGGGCGGCAGTGTTGGCATCGATGGTGTGTCCGCTGTTGTTCATTGGCGGGTGGAGGTGCCGGCAATATTGGCGTCGCAAACAGAGGGTTACTCAAGCGGAAGACAGACATTAGAATTCATATGTTACGTTGAAATATACGTCAAAATAGTACTGTTTGAAGAACCTTCGAATTACCGCGCGACATGATTTAAGAACGGACCGATGAACGAAATAAACGTGCTCAATCATCCCTTAGTGGATTGTCATTTGTCGGTTTTGCGATCCAAGCAAACTTGCAATGCTGAATTCCGCCAGTCAATAAAACGACTTTCAATGTTGCTGGCCTATAGCGCGACGGCGCAACTGGAGATCGAAACGTACACCGTAGAAACGCCATTGGCCGCGTGTGCAGGGCATCGTCTGAAAAAACGAGTTGGTTTGGCTCCGATTTTAAGAGCCGGCGTGGCGATGGTGGAGCCCATGTTGGAGCTGATTCCGACTTCAGAAGTGTGGCACTTAGGCATGTACCGCGACGAACATACGGCTCAACCGGTTCATTACTATTCGAAATTACCTGATGGGGCGCCGGTGGATATTGCGTTTATCTTGGATCCGATGTTGGCAACCGGCGGTTCGGCGGCGATGGCCATCAAAGCCTTGGTTCAGTGGGGCGTGAGGCACATTAAGATGCTGGCAATCATCGCAGCCCCCGAAGGTATCGAGCACTTGCGGAAAAACTTCCCTGATGTGGAAATTCACGCGTGTGTGGTGGATGAACGACTGAACGAAGACCATTTCATTGTGCCGGGTTTGGGCGATGCGGGCGATCGAATTTTTAATACCCTTGGTTAATATAGATCGCGACGGATTCTAATGGATGGTTTAGTTTTTCGTTGCCCCGCCTGCCAGCAACCGTTCCAAGTTCTTGCCGAACAATCCGGTGAAACGGTACGTTGTCCGGGGTGCCAAGGACCAGTGCAAATACCACCCCCGTCGAAGACGCAAACGTTGATTCAAGCGATTGCAGGTTCCGCGCCGGGTGCCAATCTGAACCGGGCCGACGGTCTGGACCGTGAAGCCGGAACTGGTCAAAACGACCCGCAGGTCCAGCCTTACGATTGCCCGCTATGCGAACAGGCGTTTGGCATTTTTGCTTCGATGTTTGATACGGAGGTGGCGTGTCCGCATTGCCAACGAAGCGTTCTGCTGGTTGATGCGGGTAAATCTTCGAAGGTGATTGCCGACCGGGCGCAGGACGAAGTTAAGCGCGGGCGCAAGCGCAAGGTTAAGCCTGTCGTGCGGCCGACGAAATTGAAAAACGCGAAACCAAAAAAGAAAGAGAAACCGTCAAAACCACCCACCGCCGATGCCGGGGCAGAAGCCCAAACGCAGGTCGATCACTCACCTCAAGCGGTTGTTGAAACTGTGTCGCCTCAAACAACGCAATCCTGCCAAAAAACAGAAGTTCCTAATTCGGTCTTCCAGTCGCAGTCGGTTGAGCATTTGCTACCACCAAAATTCGAAGCCGTCGATCCAGCGTTTTTTTATCGCCAACATTCAGACGGATCCCAGGTGCTACTGCCCAGCGACGATGGCGGTGTGAAAGTCGTGGACAATCGCGTCGTGAGAATTGAACACAATGGTCGAACGTACGATCTAATTTCTTCGCCGCGTTATAATCGTATTCAAAGGTCGATCGTAAGTAACCTATTAGCGGTTATTATTTGCGGGTTGGTGATCGCGATTGTGATGACGTTGCTGAAGTAAAGTCTTTTTACTGGCCTTCAATTGTCGATGCCGTAGACAGCACGAAAACATCCTCATCACAACCTTAAAAAAAAATGATTTTCCAGAGCATCCAGTTTGGGGACAGTTCTCAAAATTAGGCTGAGCCTTTTGCGGTTTCTTTGTCGTAACCTTGGGGGTGAGATTGGTGCCACCTCCAGGCGGTTTCGATGATAGGTTTGGGGGTGCAGTATTGGGGTTCCCATCCCAAGACCTCTTTTGCTAGTGACGCGTCGGCGACCAATTCTGGCGGATCGCCCGGACGCCGTGCGCCTTCGATCGCCCGAATGTCGTGGCCGGTGATGTCGCGGCATGTTTCGATGATTTGTTTTACGCTGAAGCCGTTACCGGTGCCTAAGTTGACTTTCAGTCCTTTTCCCAATTCCAACCGCTCCAGCGCTGCCATGTGAGCCAAGCTTAAGTCGTCGACGTGAATGTAATCGCGTACGCAAGTTTTATCAGGCGTTGGCCAATCATTGCCGTAGATTGAAATGTGTTCGCGCTGTCCAAGGGCGACCTGTAACACGATTGGAATCAAGTGCGATTCGGGGGCATGGTCTTCACCAATTCCCCCTAACGGCGACGCGCCGGCGGCGTTAAAGTAACGCAGGGCCGCAAATCCAAAACCGTAGGCGTGGGCGTAATCTTCAAGTGCTCGTTCGATGACTAATTTTGTGAACCCGTATGGATTGACTGGTTTTTGTGGCGTTTTCTCTGAGATCGGCACCACATCAGGAATACCGTAGGTGGCGCAGGTGCTGGAAAAGACCATCCGTTTTACGTTGGTAGCGCGCATCGCGTCGAGCAATTCGATCGTCGCGAGCACGTTGGTGCGGTAGTACTTCGAGGGTTCGGCAACCGATTCACCAACCAAAGCACAGGCCGCGAAGTGCATTACCGCATCGATCGCGTGATCGCTGAGTACTGATTTTACCAATTTTTGATCCGCCATTTCTCCAACGATCAACTCTCCGGCGGTTACGGCTTGCCGAAATCCGGTAGAAAGATTGTCAAGCACGACGACTTTGTATCCCGCAAGGTCCAGTTGCCTGACCATGTGAGAGCCGATGTATCCGGCACCTCCAACGACAAGTATGTTCATGGGGATCTTTTGAAGAAAATCATGTTGGGAAAAAGGGAGGTTTGAAATCTCAGCATGCCAGATGGAATCATTTCGAGTGTAAGTTTACCTTAGGAACGCGGGATTTATAAGTTCGCAGTTTTTCAAGCTCGCGACTTCATTTTGTTTAGCCGTTAAGCGTCAGGCGTACGTGTTTGGCGTCGCTAAAAAAAGAACGCATGTGGGTTGGTGGTAAAATATTAAAAACTGCACACAAACGGAGTTTCGCCCAAATTTTCGCGTTGTTTTTACGCATCCTTTACGTTGGCGGCGACCACCTTTGCCTTGAGTTTGCGTTTCTTGTATCCCAAGTTTTGTTTTTATTCGGCGATCAGACGAGCGACCGTTCTGTTGGGGTGATGAGTTGCAAACCAATGCCGTGAAAACGTTTCGGCGGAGTCTTTGTAATGGTCGTAGTGCAGCACCATTTCGTCGACCGCTGCGGCCAAGTGATTGGCGTCGGCGGCGATGATGCCAACACTGCTGGTCGGTACGTTGGCGGCGTCTTCCACCAGCGGGTCGGTCAGTATTTCGATCTGAATGTCTTTGATGCTGGCGGTGGAAGACGAAAAGGCATTGCTGAGCTTAACTTCGATCGTTTCAGTGGTGCGTTGCAATCGGAAAAGGCAGTTTGGGTTTCGGTCGCTTTGTCGGTGTCCGACAATTTGATGGGTGTTATGAGTTTCCTTGCCGTTGCCGTCTTTTTGTTTGACTTCGATTTTGGCGAAAGTTCCTTCTTCACTGGGGAACTTCCATGCGAACGATAATAAGAACAAGTATTCGAGCGATCGGCGGTTGAAAGAGAATTGGAACGGATGTTTGACTTGATCAAACGACACCACGCCGGCGGTCGCGGGAACATTGTTTCCCCCATATTCAAGGTCTTCGATTCTGGCGACGCGCACCGAGTCGGATTGATGTGCGATGCGTTCTCCGTATTGGAAATTGGGTTCCGCAATTTGCCGTGCCAACCAGCTTCCAGCCGAAACGATGAGCGGTTTTCCAGCCGACAGCAGTTCCCCCAGGACCCCCGCGCGGCGACTGTAATAAGCACGGCTGTCGTAGAATAATAGTCCGCAGTCGGTGTTTTTCACAAAATCAATGTAGGCGTCGCGACCTAACGGATGGTCGAAGTACTCGATCGCGTCGGTTGACAGGGCACCATCACCGTGAGATTGCGGCGCCGCCAATTTAATTTTCTGTTTGCGAAATTTTTTTCTCCGCGGTCGCTGGACCGCGATTTTCATTTTGCCGGGAACCAAATGGGTGTCCCACAATTCGTTCACCAACGGTTGTAAGTATTGGAAACATCCTTTTTCGCGTCGGATTTGCCCCGGGCATGTGAATCTCAATGGAGGGCGTTTGGTCTGTCGTTGCTGAGGTGGTAAAGCTGTCGGTGACGTGGCGATCGGTGGGACGCTCTGTCGATCAGCCGCCGCGGTGGACGTTTGGAGTTCATTAGCAGCAGGTGCGGTGAAGGTGCGGTTGACGTCAGTTGACGTGATGTCGGCTTCATCCACAGTCGCTTTATCCACAGACGCTGTTAGCGGCTGGTTTTCAAAATGGGGAGTCTGCGGATTGCGAGCGTTGAACGAAGCGGCAAATTCCGGAGCGACGGGGTAGGGGAGGGCGGCGACTTTTTGAACGCCCAAGCGATTGTATTGATCGGCTAAAGGTTGCGAAGTGGTGTAGCATTTGACTCGGTGGTAGACCAAGCGATTAAAGGTCGATTCAAAACAGTCGCGTGTCAGTTTTTCGACCGCCGATTGGGCCGCGTATTCAGGGGGGCGCCCTTGAAATAGATTGAAGTGGAACTGTAGATGCCAGGTCGGTGCGATTGAGCCGGGGGTAGCGCTGAGAAACATCGCCAGTCCCATCAGTTCTAATTCTGAAACTGTGGTCAGGAAAACATGATCTGATTCTTTGAGCGCTGTGTTCGAAAATGCAGTCTGGCAGTCCTTCGCAAATTGTCGAATGATTGCCAAACGCTGCCGCTGTAAATTTCGATGGCTGATGTACGCCTTAAATTGTATCCAGTTGGAATTCGACCTGCTGTTTTTTTCACATTGATCGAACAGGCCTCCTTTGGCGCGCTTCAAATGCCGGAGGCCCGCGAGATAGCTGGCACGTTGGTAGACGGTGTTCTTAAAAAGGCGTCTCAATTGAGCGTTCGGGAAATCGACGCCAGCTTCAAGCTTCTGATTGGCAAGGATAACGGTTTGAAATCCCATCGACGCGGCGGCTTCGGCGATGCAAGTCGTGTAATCGTAGTGATGACCGCCACGATTGACCAACGATTGATCGACAATGTAAAAGCGAGTCACGAGTTACAGTTTCCTTGATGCGATCCGGTTACTTTTTTCGCGCCGCAGTTAGGCCAAGACTTCCGCTTGGTTTCCCGCACCCGCGCCCGCAAGCGGCAATTTTCAAAACAGATTATCGAAGCGCTGACTTACGATCTTCCCGGAACTTTGCGGCACCGTGTGTGCCCAAAGCCCGCCTTTTCCCAAGTGGATTATCGAGGGACCGTAGTGGAATTTAATCCCACTACGATTTAGAAGCTTGCCACGTAAATCCGGAAAGCCCCTTGCTTCAAACATCAAATCCTAGTTTTTTTCGTCTCGGCAAGTCAATCTCAGTTCGTGTTAAACGGCCAAGCAAAAGTGATTTATTGACAATCGCGATTGACATCGTTGGCAAACGTTTTGTAAAAGCCACTCTTAAATTAGCGTACTGAGGAAGTTTTGCGATGCAACGAAAACGTCATATTGTTATTTTGCCTTACTATTGTCAGCAAGAAGTCGATCGCTATCTAAAGATCGCAGAGAAAATTGCGTCTTTTAAAAAACCTAACGTAGAAGTCGATTATCTGTTGGCGGCCAGTCCGCGTGCGGAACACAGTCAATCGCTGTGGAAAGCGTACGATAAAATTGGAAACGCAATTTCCTTTCAGTGCCCGACCCAGATATTCGGTTACCCCGAAGGGCCGACGGCGATGTTTTGGGACTGTATGGATTACGTCGCGGACAACTATCAATCTGGTGATGGGTTTAGTTTGTGGTTAGAGTCGGATATGGCTCCGACCCAGCCCGATTGGATCGATCGTTTATCCGGTCAGTGGTACGGCCATCAGCAAACGCCGATTATGATGGGCTGTTACGTTCCGGAAGTTTATAAAACTCGGCTGTTTAAGAAACGAAAACTTTTGCTCGAACCGCACATAAACGGCGGGGCTTGTTATTCAATGGACTTCGTTCACCACATGCCCGCTGAAGCTCGGCATGACGTGTTCGATATGGCCGTGTTTCAGTACGCCCAAAGTAAGGGTAGGGCAGTTCCGACGAATCTGATTTCTTTTTCGACCAACGGTCGCGTGCGGCGTGACTTGCAGGACCAACAGAGAGTGCTCTTGCATGGGTTCATGCAGGAGAAGGATGCGTTCATTGAGCAATGCTTGAAACCGCTGACCGCGCGTGAGATAGCCGGAGCCGCATTCAATGCGACGCGCGATCAAATCGAAACATTGAAGCGCCGTTTACGAGTGTGGTTTGTGAGAAAGGGCCGGGAAGCGATGCTGGAGAACATGTTCTTGGCCAAAGCGAAGTTCGATGCTCAGCAATCCGGCCAACCGCTGCCAGCGCCGGTGAAACGAGCCGCTTAATTGAGGCGTTGAGATGAGCGGCGCGCTTGATGCGTTTAATTGAGCGGCAAAAACGGCGATGGCTCTTCAAATGAGTCTCGGGTTTTCGCAGGCGGTGACAGTAAGCATGTTTCACAGGCCACGGAATGAATCTTAAACGGAGAGTGCGATGAAGGTCAGCCACTTTTGCACCTTTCCTTACGGGGGGGCCGCGGCGGCGGCGATGCGTAACCATAAGCAACTGCGAAAACTTGGCGTCGACAGTCATTTTTATTACCACCGTAACGACCGCGCAGAACCGTTTGATGGCTCTGTCCATCAGATTGAATTAGTGCCGCCTCAAACGGGGTGGGCGCCGCGTTTTTTTCGTCGGAAAAAGTTGAAGCAACGCAACAGGGAAATCTACCAACTTTTCGACCGCCACCTCGCGCACCGCGATTCACAATCTGAAACGTTTTCTATGGCGCGATTGCCAGACCCCAGTCGGCTCGCCCCCGACGCGGTCAATGTGGACGTTATCCACCTTCACTGGTTAGCGTTCTTTGCTGACTACCCAAGCTTTTTTCAATCGATTCCTCGACACGTGCCGGTCGTTTGGACATTGCATGACATGAACGCTTTCACTGGCGGATGTCATTATTCTTCGGGGTGCAGAAAATTTACGGTGGGTTGTGGGAATTGTCCTCAGGTTGAAAATCCATTGCCCGATGACGTCTCTGACGATTCGTTCGCGGTCAAACGCGAGGCGCTTTGTGGTCGGCAAATTCATGTCACCGCGCCGAGCCAATGGATGTTGGACTTGGCGCAGCGCAGTTCCATTTGGCCGACGTCAACGACCTTTGAGAAAATTTATCTCGGGATCAATTCTGATGATTTTTTTCCAGAAGAAAAAATGGCTGCGCGGCGAGAACTTGGTATCGAAACCGACGCGGTGTTGATCGGGTTTGGGGCCGATGATCTTTCCAGCCACCGTAAGGGCTTTCACCACCTGTTAAGCGCCCTGCAGAAAATTAAGTCAGAGTCAGAGGTCGAATGTTTGGTGTTCGGTGCAGGGGAAATTCCGTCTTCGCCAGGATTCCCAAAAATGCATCCGCAGGGCTTCGTCGATTCCGTTAATCGGCAACGGTTGATTTATGGTGCGTCCGATTTGGTGGTCATTCCTTCGCGCGAAGACAATCAACCCCAAGTCGGTCTTGAAGCGATGGCGTGCGGCACGCCGGTGGTCGCATTTGATGCCGGTGGAATCCCCGAATATGTGCGTCACGGCGAAACCGGATGCGTCGTTCGAATGGGTGATGAAGGCAAGTTGGCTGAAGCGATTGCTGGATTAGTGGACTCAAAGGCGCGTCGTCAGCGAATGGGCACTATGGCTTCCAAAATGATTGCGGATGAATTTGAACTCAATCAACAGACAGAGGCTTACCGCCGGCTTTACGCGCGGGTTGCAATGTCCAATGGAATTTATGAAGATCCTTATGAGGCTCCAGAAAGAAGTACCGCTTCAGGGATGCAATCGTGTCGGAAAACCGCTTAAGAGCGCGATCGCGTTAAAAACAACTTGGGGATATGGTCGACGAACCGTTTGTGTCCGAGTTTTTATGTTTAACCATTAGCCGGTAGGCGTACGGATTTTAGCGTCTGTAAACTGCAGGCGCGCCCGTTGACGGTGTGACGAAAGAAATCGGTGGCTTGAAAACTACGGACTAATAAATCCCGCGATCCTTCTGGTTGACGATGGTCGGAGGGCAATTCGGATGCGATTTGAATTTCTAACTGCCGCAACCGGCGCGCGGCGTGAATGTCTGTTAGTGGCGTTTTTATTTGATGGTTTGCCTTGATCCAGCGCTGCGTGACGGGGCGGTTGCGTGTTTGCCTCGGAGCAAGTGACGATTCGTTGGTTAAGTATCACCGGGGCAACGTTGAAGACTGCAATGGAAACGCCGCTGGTGCGGAGACCTGCCGATAATGGTTAATGTTTGGTTTAGGTTAATCTGACGCTGGTTGAACAATGGCGGCAAAAAGTGTTAGATTATCGGTTTGTCGTTAAATGAAAACACTTTTTTGCGAGAGACCCATGTTCCGAAATTGCTTCACGTTGACCGCCGTTTGTGTCGCTATTGTTTTGAGTTCCTTCAGCTACGCTGGCAATCCCAATCCACAACCTGTCATCGCGCCGGCGCCGCACTGCCAAGTCCCTTGTGGGATTTACACTGATCAGTTGCGATTTGAGATGATGTTGGAGGATACCAAAACGATTGCCAAATCGATTGACCAGATCAATGATTTTGCAGCCAGCGTTGGCCAAGGAGCAATGACGGGAAACGCGGTCAATCAGGCCACTCGTTGGGTGACAACCAAAGAAGATCACGCGACCAAAATTCAAGACGTGATGGCGGCCTACTTTTTCGCGCAGCGAATCAAATCAGACCATGCAGATTACACCGGTCAGTTAGCGTCGGCTCATCGTGTGATCGTGGCTGCGATGAAGTGCAAACAATCTGCTGATTCTGCGACCGCCGTTGCTTTGAAAGCTTCTATTTTAGAATTTTACAAAGCTTACGAAGGTAAGGAACCTGAATTCGAATCGCATGAGTAAAAATCGGACGAGAGCGTTCTGGTGTAAATTTTGGAAATGATTCAGGAATACCGTTCTGCAAAACTGAACGGTGATTTTATGATTCTAAGGACTGGGGCGTGTTGAAAATTCAGGACGCCTTATTTCGTTAATAGCACCGATGCTACCTCAAGCTATTTTTCCAGATTGAATGGGTGAGGGTATTTCACGTCCAACTTCGTGAAACTGAGAACAGTGGTAAACTTTGCCGTTTTACCCCGCGATTCTCTATGAGCATATCCAAAGCTGCCATCACCGCGGCCGCACCCGGTCAAAAATCATTGGCCCTGCAAAGCTTGGGCAACCAGCGCGGCGTAAAGAGGACCGCGCTTCAACTGATCGTCGAAGAGGTCGTCAACGCCGGAGTCGAAGAGATTTCGTTGGTCATCTGCCCCGGGTGTTCCGACGATTTTTTAAAAAAACGCCGGTAATTTGGCCGGACGACTGACATTCATCGAACAATATCGTCGGCGCGGTTATGGCGACGTACTGTTGCGGGCGAAAGATTTCGTTGGGGACGACCCCTTTCTCCGCTTGGTCAGTGATCACGTTTATCTCAGCCGATCCGAAGCCGGTTGCGCCAGACAGGTTGTCTAATTGGCCCACCAGCAAGACTGCGCGGTGTCGGCGGTGCAGTCGA